>NZ_CAUJAN010000001.1:300000-551700 GCF_963082495.1 Methanobrevibacter sp. V74 | reverse complement strand
AAGGAATAGCCACACTAAAAATCAAAAACCTAAAAAAAGGCAAATACAACATATACACACAATACACCAAATCAAAAATAAAAAACACAATAACAATAAAAATATAAGGAATCTAAATTCCTTATTTTAACTTTTTTTTAAAACTTAAATAAATTGTTTCCACATGTTAAAATCTTGCATAATTATTCTTATAATCAATATTAAAGTATTTTAATATTTCAACTGAAAAACATCCAGTATTAATTGAATTGGCCCCAGCAAGTACTGGTAGTGATAGTGGGAAATATTTCCAAATAAAAGTTACTAAAGATTCCAAACCAATGGTTGGAGTTAAACTTTAAAATTAAAGTATACGCTGGAAATAAATATAAAACAATCTCCCTCATCACAATTTAACTCATTTTAGCATATAAAAAAAATTAAAAAGAATTTATTGATGTTTCAAGAGCAACTAGTGTTGGTGAAGATAAATATGAATTTCAATTAAGTTCAGTTGGAATTGATGAAGGTGAAAACTTAAAAGATAAAGTTAGAATGACTATTAACTGTAGGAATTTCTTAAATAAATTATCTAAAACACCAACAGGTTTGAATTTAATATGTTCTATTGAAATAATTAAAATAAGAAGAATGAAAAAGGATTAATATTCATAAAATCCTTTTCCAGTATTTATACCAGTTGCACCGGCATCTATTTTTTCTTTAAGCATTTTAGCAATTTTTCCAGGTGTAGTTTCAGGATCTTTTGATTCGGGATTCATAATGACAATATTATATGCTGTTTCAAGTCCCACAATATCTAAAATATGGAATGGTCCGGCAGGAGCACCTGTTGCTAAAATCCAAGTTTTATCAATTGTTTCATGGTCTGCTACATCATTTGCAAGTAATGCTTGACCTGCATTTAAGAATGGAACTAAAAGTGAGTTTAAGATATAACCAGGTTGTTCTTTTTTAAGTTTTAAAGGAACCATGTTAATGTCTTCAGCAAATTTAACAACCTCATCATAGTATTTTTGTTCAGTTCCAGGATGCCCCATTACTTCAGCAGTATTATTAGCCCAAATTGTATTTGCAAAGTGTAATGAAAGGTACTTTTCAGGCCTTCCAGTATATTCGGCAAACATTGATGGAAGCAACGTTGAAGAATTTGTTACAATTATTGTTTTATCTTCAAGGTATTTTGCTAATTCTTGGTAAAATGCGATTTTTTGCTCTGGATTTTCAGAAATAGCCTCAATAATTAAATCCGCATCTTTTGCTGCTTCTTCATAACTTGTTGTTAATTTCAAGTTATCATATGCATTTTGTACTTGTTCTTTTAAAGCATCTAATTCTTCAGAACTCAAATCTGCTTTTTTAGATAATCCTCTACAGTATGCGCCTGCATCTGTTTTCATTTTTTCAAGAGTGTCAACATAGATGTTTTTAAACCTTTCAAGTTTTGGTTGAGCTCTTTTAATAGATCCTTCACTTCTAAGCCAAATTGTAACATCAAATCCACAGTAAACTGTTTGGAGTGCAATTTGACTTCCAAGCACTCCTCCACCTGCGACAACGATTTTTTTCATACTCATTTGAAAAACCTCCATTACTTAACTTATATACTGATTTATGTATTTTTTAATATATAAACTGCCAAGTTTATCAAGTGTAAAAGCATTCCTTGAAACTTAAGATGTATTGTTTGATGATAATTAGATTAATAATCAAAACTTCTTAATTGTTAATGCAGTTGTTCAGGATGATATGGGGTTTGATATGTATTCAACAATTTTAATACTTGCTTATTAGTTTGAATTTGACTTTAACTTTGGAAGATAAAAAAATTAGATGAACCAGATGATGATTAAATAAAATTATACATTTTTTCATGAATTTCATTGATGTTTTAACCAGTTAAGATCTGTTTCATTATATTTTTTGTAAATTGATATTTTGTTAGTTAAGTCATACTTAACTAGTTAATTTTTGTTTCATTATATTTTTTGTAAATTGATATTTTGTTAGTTAAGCTATAATTAACTAGTTAATTATTTATATAATTAAATAATATATTAATTAATATTAAATGCTGGGGAAGGATTCAAATGAAATACATGCCTATAGTTATGCCCGAAAATATTGATAAGTATTTTTATAACAGAAATCATGAATTAAAAATTTTAAATGCAAATTTAGCAATGTTGGAAGATGGAATTCCAAATCAATTCTTAATCACTGGAAATAGAGGAATAGGAAAAACATCACTATTAAAAAAACTATTAAAAAATCAGCCTGACATGTTTTTAACAACATATATTTGATTTGTCAGATATTTACGGACGACAAAAAGGAAAACTATCTGAAGAAGAAGTTATAAAAGAATTTTTATGTTTAATAGAGGAAAGCATAGATAAAAACACCAATACATTTAAAAATGCTAGAGAAAAATTATTCAATACTTTTAATCAATTAAAACTAAAGAATTATAACTTTAATAATTCCAACTTGCGGGATTTGCCTATTCCCATTATTGAAGATAATTATAATAAGTTAAGCAAATATGTTATGGAATTGCCTCAAAAAATTGTCGATTCTATAGAGGAAATTAAGGGTTTTATAATAGTTGTAGATGAATTTCAATTATTAAAAACCCTCGAAAATCCTGAAGCGTTTTTTTGGTTAATTCGTAGTTATGCCCAAAAGCAATACAATGTCAGTTATATATTCACAGGAAGTGTATCGAACACATCTGAAATTATAGGGATGATTAATGGACAAACCGGTGCTTTTGGTGGACGAATGTTTCAATTGAATATAAATGAATTTAGTAAAGAACAGACAAAAAACTATATTGACGAAAAATCAAACAACATTAAATTTAGTGAAGAAGGATTTGAACGATTCTATAAGTGCACTAGAGGAATTCCATCATATATTAATAGTTTTTGCAATATATTGCCAAATAACATGGTATGTACAAATGAAATCATTAAAGAATCATTTAAATTAAATATAGATAACATTGCACTATTGTGGCTAAGTGTTTGGGGAACTTTAACCGACATGGAAAAAGAATTAATTATACTTTTTGTAGAAAAAGGTGAAATGGATTGGACTACAATACTTAATAATGTAACTTATTCAAAGGTAACATTAACAAAGTATCTTGATATTCTCAGTAATAAGGGAATAATAGAATACTCCGCTGATGGAAAGTATTATTTATCAGATATCATGTTGAAAAGATGGTTAGAAATAAAACATGAAACAAGAGGCAGATATCCACAATAAATGTATCCCTTATTGCACAATAGAAAATTCACATCAATGGAATCGTTTTTGCTTACAGTATTTTTCTCTGTATACTTCTTTATCAGTATAGGTATCTAGAACCACTTATTTTCATTGCATTATTCATCTATTTCTTAAAATCCTATTTATTTCATTAAATCAATATTTTCTCACGATTAAATAAATGAAATTCAATTGCAGTTTCCAAATTCCATTTTCCTAGGAAAACAATATTAATTAAATATGTATTATTAAAATTTGCTAATTAAAAATCTTAAATCAAGAACTATTGAAAATCACCTTAAACACCAAAACCATAATTCAAAACAACTTATGTTGCTAATATTGATTAAAAAATTTCATCGGGAAAAATCTTAAATTTCCAGAAATGAAATTAATTTAGAAACATTTATATATTCAAATTTGTAAAAATTTTATTAAATAAAGTTCATTTATATTAAATTAAAGTAAATTTTAATAAAATATAAGTAATTTTATTTAAATTTGTATTTAATAATTATATGTTGTTAAAGTTTGAAAAATATAGCTTCATTATATTATTGAGTATGAATTGTCCATATTGGTTTGTTCTTCTTTCTTTGGAATGGATTAATAGTTTTTTTTAAATATCAATATTGATATTTAAATAAATCAAATGGTGAAAATAATGATTGAAAAAACAAAAGTAATAATGTTTTTAACAATATTTGCTCTTTTGCTTTGTTGTATTAGTGCAGCTAGTGCAATGGATGTAGATGTTGATGTGTCTGATGATGATGGAGACATGGATGATGTTTCCAATTCAGAAAATAATTTAACATGCGAAAAGTACACAGAACCTATTTTAAATCAAAGTACAAATGCTGCTGATAATTTATTAGAAAATTCTCAAAATGATGATGTAGAAAGTGAAGAATCCTCTAATCGTAATGTTTCAGATGAAGAGTATATTATATATGTTGGTAAAAACACCACCTCAGATGGAGGTAATGGATCATATGAAAACCCATTTGCAACACTGAAATTAGCTTGTGCAAATGTTAGTGATGGAAAAAATAAAGTAACTTTAAATATTTTTGAAGGAAGCTATGTACTGGATTCTCATTTAAAGTTTAATACGAGTAATTTAAAAATTCAGGGAATGGGAAATGTAGTTATTAAGAGTTTGAATATAACTGATGCTGATTTAAATTGGGCTACAATTTTTAGCAATCCCCTAATTACGGGAATTAGTTTAACAGGACCGTTAGTAAATTTTACCTATTCAAATCTTATATTTGATGGAAGTGGATGGGGATTGGATGATAACAGTCCAGGATTGCACGTTTTTTTTCCATTTTATCAATATAAAAGTAGGGTTAATATAGGAGTATTTAATAATTGTACTTTCAATATGTATAAAGCAAGCCCTATTTTTGATAACAGTGAAAATATAAAACTAATCAAATGTAAAGTAAATAACGGTTACATAACTTCGGTTCTTAATGGTATGCAATTTGAATATTGCACTTTATTGGGGGGTTTAACTAGTGGCGTGATAGTTACTACTAAAAATAATTCATTTGATAGTATTTGGTTTGGACAAAATGAAATACCTTCTTACATGTTCCCAGCACATGGTTATGCAGTAAATTCTGGAGGTTCTTGGGTAGATGGATATGTAGTTCCACTTACTAGATATGCAATATTTTCAGTTTCTGAAAATTACATTGACGATAATACTTATGAAATTATTGGAAAACTAATGTGGAACGATAGCACAACCGATGGAATTGAAAACTTAGGAGATATGATTGTTCAATTATCTTCAATGACTGGAAATATTTCTGAAACTGCTATTTTAAAAAATGGCACATTTAGAGTTATTTACAATACAAATTCCACTGAACATAAAATAACTGCAAAATTAAATAAGGCAATAATCAATTTAGAATTTAACAATACTAATATGCTGTTAAATCCTTTGAGTGTTTATTATGGTGAGGAACAAAAGATTACAGGTAATTTCTCCCAAGTACTGAATGGTACTGTTAGTATTGTCGTTTATAATGATAAATATAACAAAACCTACAATTTAACTGTTAATAATTCCAGTTCATTTGCTTATATTATCCCAGATATTTTAAAAGAAGGAATCTATACTGTTAATGTTACCTTAAATGGTATGGGAGTTCATGGGTTTAATACTACTACTTTAACCGTTTCTAAAATTAGTGATTATGTTTTCAACACCATTATTCCTAGCAGTGTTGTTGTTGGTGAAAATGCAGTTATATCTATTGAACTTCCAGAAGATGTGGTGGGTACAGTTACAATTAAATTTGGTAATGAAACAAGGGTTTTAGATGCAAATCAAACCATAGTTGTTAGTTTTAGTAATTTAAATGCTACTAATTATCCAGTTAATATTTCATACAGCGGATCTGATAAATACACTTCAAATGAAAAAATTGATAATGTTAATGTTGAGAAAAGCACTTCATCAATAAGTGCTGAGGATATGGAATTTATTTACGGTCAAAACATTGTAATTCCAGTTAATACAGTTAATGCCACTGGTGTTAGTGTTAGAGTCTTAAAAGATGGTGTTGAAGTTTTAAAAACAATTGGAAATCCTTCTGAAGTTGTAATTAACACTTTAGATTCTGGCAAATATATTGTTGAATTAACCACTCTTGTTAATGGTAATTACATACAAACAAGCGAAAACATTAATTTAACTATTAAAAAGGCAGATGCTTTAGTGGATGTTGGATCTGAATTTGTTGGTCTTGCTAATGATTACTATGCCGGTGAACGTGGAGCAATCTTTTATGCAATATTAAAAGATGTTAATGGCAATCCAATAGCAAATAAAATCGTCCAAATTGTTATAAACAATGTAATATACAACATAAAAACTGATAACAACGGTAAAGCAAGCATACAAATCAACTTAGCAAATGCTAACAAATACATATGCATAATATCCTTCTCAGGAGACAACAACTACAATGCTGCACCTGTGAAATTTTCCAAAATAACACTAAACAAAAAAACAACCACAATCAAAGCAACCAACAAAATATTTAAAGTTAAAACAAAAACTAAAAAAATAACAGTCACTTTAAACACGGTTAAAAATCCAATTGATGGTAAAACTTACCTCAAAGCGGGCAAAAAAATAACACTAACCATCAAAGGTAAAACCTACAAAGCAGAAATAAACAAAAGAGGGACAGCAACATTTAAAATCCAACTGAACAAAAAAGGACAATATACAGCAAAAATTAAATTCAAAGGAGACAAAACATACAAAGAAAGCAACAAAACAATCAAAATAAATGTTAAATAAAAAGAAGAGTAGAAAATACTCTTCCAATATTTTTTTTATAAAAAATGTTGAGGATGTGATTTTTTTGAATAAAAAACTTTTTTTCATCTTAATTTTCTTTGCGCTGATTTTAGTTTTAAGTAATGTTTCTGCAAATGAAATTGAAGATACTAATATTACATCAACAGATTTTGACTCTCCAATAGAAACAGTTAATGATACTGTTGATTTAGACAAAAATAATTTAAATGATAATAATGTACTCAAAGCCTCTCCCAATGAACAAACTAGAGGCACTAATGATATTATTGTAGTTAATAATTGGGATGAATTACAATATTATTGTTCTTTAAATGATAAAAACTATGTTTTAAAACTAAAAGAAAATACAAATTTTTACCCAACTGATCCAAGTAATCCCAATTATCAAATAAAAATTAAAAATAATGTGAAAATTATTGGAAGTGAGGGTTCATACTTTGGAGATTCTTCATCTAATCCAACTCAAATTGAATATGTTGCAATTATTGTAGAAAATGATGTTCGTAAAAGTTTAACATTAGATAATATAACATTTAAATGGATATATTCATATTTCCAACCTGATGCTATTTTTATTCAAATGGGAGGTAAATTAACAAATGTTATTAAAAATTGTTATTTTCATGATATAAATGCAAACTGGGGTCATGCCACTATTGTTCATCTCAAAAAAGGACAGGCAATTATAGATAATTGTAGTTTTGTAAATTGTACTAGTGGTTATGGAGTTATTGGTATTTATGATCCAAATAGTGTGAAATCTACAAATATGACTGTCCGTAATTGTTATTTTGAAAATAATTATGCAAGAACCGAACCAGGTTGTATTAATAATTGTGGTAAGTTGACTGTTTATAATACTACATTTTTTAAAAATAGGTCTTATTGGTGGGCTGGAGCAATACATACTCATGGTGGTGGAAACACAACAATTTATAATTCCAATTTCACAGATAACGTAGCTGGTTGGAATGGTGGTGCATTATACACATATGGTTACTTACAAATTTATAATTCTACTTTTGTAGGTAATAATTGTACTACAAATTCAGGTGGTGGTGCAATAGGTGCATGTAAATATATTAGTGAACCACACATTTATATTGAAAATTCATTATTTAAGAAAAATGCCAACAATTGTTGGTCAACAGACCCATTATCTAATGATTTGGGATTTGGTGGAGCTATTGCTTTAATGGATGCTGGTTCACTCACTGTATTAAATACTACATTTATTGCTAATTCTGCTGCTTATGGTACTGCAATATCTGCTTTTGATGTGGAGTTATATGGATCTCCAGACATTATTATTGTAAACAATTCTTTTATTAACCACACTAAACATGGTGATGTGTTAAATGTTAGAGTAAAAAACACCATATTAAATATTTCTAACAATTATTATTATGGTAATTCCATTGTATTTTCTACTTTGAATCTTACTAAGTTAAGCGAAGGTAAAGAACAAGCCACTTTACAAATTAATATAAGTTTAGCCACTCCTAACCGTTATGATAAGGATATTCTGAATAAGACATTATTTGATGTTTATATGAATAATAAATATGTTAAAACGGTAAATTCAACTATTTTCACGGTTGATTTTGGTGATTATGATATCTGTAACGTTTATGTGATTCCTACAATATCCAACAGATTATCTAATAATGTTACTATTGTCAGCACCCGTGATTATATTTTTGTCTCTAAAACCTTAGGTAACGACAATAATAATGGATTGTCAAGAGATACACCAGTAAGTACAATTAAAAAAGCATTAGAACTTGCAAGTAATTGTCAAAATATTATTCTTCTAGATGGTAATTACAGTGAAGATAACATAAATATTGATTATGAAGTAACAATTAAAGGTGAAGGTAATGCAACATTAACTAATTCTACTTCATTTATTGTTAATACAAATAAATTCACCTTAAAAAACATGAATATTAATAATTTAAATGTTAACACTTTTATTAATCAGGCAAATGGTAATTTAGTTGTTAATAACTGTATTTTTAAAGATAATCATGCAGACAAAATCGTTAATGGAAAACACAGCGATATTTCAAAATCAATTTTCATAAATAATGATGGAGTTCTCATTTACAATAATGGATTTGCATCTATTAAGAATTCTATTCTACTAAATAATTCTAAAATCATTGAAGGAAATACAAATAATATTAGCTTAGATTATAATTGGTGGGGTAATGCTTTACCTGATTTAAACATCAATAATCATATAACTTTAAATGCAACAGCAAGTGCTTATGCCTTGGAAAATAATCATGCATCAACAATTTACTTTGCTTTTTATTTAAATAATTCTACAAAATATAATAATTTACCAGAGATTATTTTAAATATTCTTACTTTAAATGGCACATCTGATAAAAACACAACATATGTTAATTCTAATGTAATTTACACATTAACTGCTTTTGGTGATGGTGTTTTAATTGCTGAATATAATGGTTTTAAAACTAATGTATCATTTGAATTTTTAAAATCAAATCCAAACATATCTTTAACTACCAATGATATTATGTACGGTGATGATCTATCAGTTCAAGTTCATCTTCCAAAAGATGTTACTGGCAATATTACTGTTACCGTCGGAGACATTTCTCAAAACAAAGTTATCAATTCAAGCATTGTCTTATTTACATTTAGTAACTTAAAAGCCAATACTTATAATGTGGTAGTTAGTTATTCTGGTGATAAAAAGTATGTGTCAGAAGAAGTTAGCTCTTCTGTTAAAGTAAAAAGATATGAGTCAACAACTACACTAAATATTAGTGCTATTGAAGTAGGGGAAGATATTAATTTAACAATTACAACTACAAATAGTGCAACTGGCAATATTACTCTTTCAATCAATGGGAATGAGCAAATATTAATATTGAATAATTCCTTTGCAAATTATACTATGGTAAAAGTTCCAAGAGGTGATTATTTAATCAAAGCTGTTTATAACGGTGATGATAAATATTTCCCAAGCCAAGTTTCTAGATTAATCGAAGTTGACAATTTAAATGCAACAATGAACATTAATGCAGAAAACATTACATATGGAGATGTTGCCATTATCAACATAGTTTTAAATAATGATGCAACAGGTAATGTAACTGTCAGTATTGATGGAGTATCTAACACTTCAAGCGTTGTTGGAGGTATTGCTCAGGTTTTAATTTACGGTTTAGAAGCAGGAGTTAACAAAAACATTGATGTTTTCTACACTGGGGACAACACCTACTTTAACTTAACTAAAAGTAATACTTTTACAATTAATAAAGCAGATTTAACATTTAATATTACATCTATTAATGTCAAAATTGGTCAGAACGCAGAAATTATTATTAAAGTTCCTCCAAAGATCAAAGGTAATTTTACAATTGATGGAAAAGTAATTAATATTCCATATTCTGGTGAAATTACATATATAATTCCAGATTTAGCAATTGGAGATTATGAATATGTTGCCATTTATAATGGTAATAATTATAATACAGTTTCCAAATCTACTTCATTTAGTGTTTTAGAATATCCAACACCTCAATGGGCGGGTGAAGGTGGAAACCCTCAAAACAATGGTCAATCCTCACATGAATCTACAACTAATGGTGAGGTAGCATTTGTTATTCCAATTAATGATACAATTATTGGAGATCTTGCAATTGACAGTGAAGGTAATCTCTATGTAGTAACGGCATCTAAAATTTACTCATTTAACAGAACTACAGAATTATGGTGTTATTCAAATAATTATGTAATAGGTAATTTTTCAGGTGTTGCTATTGGACGTGATGTGATTATCACACCAAAATCTGGTGATACATTATACTTTATAAACCAAAGCAGTGGTGAAAAATACGGAAACTCCAATATTTATCAGGGATCCAGTTTATTTGCTCCAATCATTGATTCAAACGCGAATTTATATATTGTAAGTGAATATCAAACTGGTTCTAATGATTATAAACTAGTAATTGTTCCATATAAAATGTGGGAAAATGGTGGAGAACCAACTTTAATCAGCATAGGAAATTCAAAACCATTAGCTAGCCCTACTGTCAGTAATGAGATTATTGTTGTTTTAGCGGAAAATAGATTTACAATCATCAATGCAAAAACTCTTAAAATAAATGCCATTAAATCTGGTAATTTTATGAATGTTCGCCCAGTAATCAGCAATGACAATATTGTTTATTGTGTTTTGGGAGACAGTATCGTTGCATTTAAAAGTTCCGGTGCTCAACTCTGGAAAACAAAGGTCACAAATGGTGTTGGAAATCATTTAGTATTGGATAATGAACATGGGTTGTATCATGTTAATTCTAAAGGGACATTATATAATTATAACCTGACTACTGGTAAAGAAAGTAAAATTTCTGATTTGAAAATTACATCAGGTATTTTAATTGGTAGTGATGGAACATTATACTTTGCTTCAAATAAAGTATTTTATGCCATGAATTCTAATGGAAATATTTTATATAAATCCTATTTAGGATATAATTTAACCGGCAATCCAATAATGGATAAAAATGGTTTAATATACATAACCTCCAGTGACAATAAAGCTATTGCATTAACCTATGCTAATTTAAAAGATTCTAAATTAAATGTTTCAGTTAATATTGCCCAAGGCAATAATGCAATACTCAGCATTACTTTAGATAATCAAACTACCGGTAATGTTTTATTTACATTAAATGGGGTTAACTACAACGAAGTTATAATTGATGGCAAAATTACTAAAGTAATATCTAATTTAAGACCGGGGATTTATAAGTTAAATGTAACTTATAGCGGTGATATGAGATTTAATCAAAAAACTGTTCCTGTTAGATTTGTTGTTAGATCTGCAGTTGATATTGGTGATTTAATTAAATTTGATGGTAATTCAACATTTAGTTTAGACTTAGCAAATGCTAGTGGAAATTTAAGTGTAACAATTAACAATCATACTTATAATTCCAAATTAATAAATGGTCATGCAAGTATTGTTGTTAAAAATTTAGTTCCAAATAGTTATCAGGTTTTTGTATCTTATTCTGGCGATGAGATATATAATAGTTCCAGTAAGATGATTACTGTTATTGTTCCAAAAATAATTTTATCTGCTAATGATTTAACTATCTTTTATAGCAGTGATGCAGAGTTTAAAGTTAGATTAACTCAAGGTTCAATGCCTCTGATTGGAAAAAAAATTATCATATATATTAACAAAAAACCTTATAATGCTGTAACTGATCGTAATGGATATGCTTCTATTAAATTATCTTTAGTTCCCAAAGTATATGCTGTTGTAGTAAGTTATGGAAGTATTAGAATAGCTAAAAAAATAACTGTTAAAAGTGTTATATATGCTAAGAACTTAAATGTGAAAAAGTCTGCAAAATCAATTAAAATTAGAATTTCATTGAAAAAAGTAAATAATAAATATTTGAAATATAAAAAAGTTACTTTAAAATTCAATAAGAAAACATTTAAGGTTAAAACTGAGACACAAGGAGGCGGAACGACGGCAGGGGTTGTTTTTTTTTTTAAAAAGACAGGAGGACAGCAAAGATCTACACCAAAGCCTTCGTCGGCAGCTTCAGATGTATATAAGAGACAAAAATTAAAAAATAGTGAAAATTTTAATTCCCCCATTTTTTTTTTTTTTTCAGCATTGATAAGATACCCCCACCGCCTCTATTGAACTAACATCCACTAAAATAATATTGTCAACAGGATTAATAGTGAGAATACGAAATCATTATTAGCAACATACACTAAAATTTATTAATCATCTACTTCTATAGGCTTTGAACCTAACTTTAAATTAAGATTTATTCAAAAATATTTATTTTTATCAACAAAAACTACATTTATTTTCTTAAAGATTAATCTACTCATTACATCTCACATCATATTGAAAATAGATCATTTAGGCTCTCTGAGATTGTTGGATGTGTGAATATGAAATCTCCGATTACCTCAGCTTTTAACTGATAATCCATTGCCAGTTTAATCAGATTGATTATTTCTGGAGAATCTACACAAAAGAGCTCTACACCTAAAATTGTTCCATCTTGTGAAATTATTGCCTTAAGCATTCCTTCTGTCTTTCGAAGAACTTTTGCTTTTGGAATTGAGTTTACTGGAAGATTACCTACACTATATTCAATTTGTGCATTTTTTGCTTCTTTTTCACTCATCCCTACACGTGAAAACGGAGGGTCAATAAATACAGAATAAGAAAATGCACCTCTATTTTCCGTCGTGCGTTTACCATTCCCCTCCATGTCATCCAAAACGATCCGACTATCGTCCAGTGAAATATATGTAAATTGAAGGTTTCCACAGACATCTCCTGTAGCCCAGATATTTTTTACATTAGTTCTTAAATGTTCATCTGTCTCAACAGCACCCTTATCAGTAAGAGCAATTCCTGCATTTTCACAGCCCAGTCCATCGGTATTTGGTCTGCGTCCAGTTGCTAGTAGGATTGCATCGCCTTTCAAAACATGAGATTCTCCATTGGCTTCATAATAAAGTGTTCCGTCCTGAATTTCTGTTGTCTTTGCTCCTGTGATAATTTGTATTCCATTTTCTTCTAGTACTTCACGAATGGATGCAGAAATATCTTCATCTTCTTTCGGAAGAAATATGTTTCCACGTTGGATGATTGTTACTTTGCTTCCAAAATTAACATACATGGAAGCAAACTCGAGTCCAATATATCCCCCACCAACAATTGTAAGTGAATGTGGTAACTCTTCCAAATTCATGATTGTTTCAGCAACATATACATTTTTGCTTTCGGTTACTCCGTCTATTTTAGGAATAACCGGAACAGATCCTGTATTTATGACAAATTGTTCTCCTTCAATATTTATTATGTCATCATTAGTTTGAACACTAATTTGATTTTCATTTTTAAAAGATGCCATTCCGTCTACAATATCTACGCCAGCCTGAACTAATTTTTCATAATTAGCTTTACGAAGTGCTGCCGTCAACTTTTTTTTCTCTTCAATTGCATTTCTGTAATATTCCGCTTTCACAGAGAACTCCCCTTTTGGGGAATTTGAAGCATCAGTTATTAGTCGTTTTGAAGGAATACAACCTACATTGATACAAGTTCCACCATACATATTTGCGTCTTTTTCAATTAATGCAACATTTTTACCATCTTTTTTAAGTTTCGCTGCAAGTGTCTTTCCAGCTTTCCCAAATCCAATGATAATTACATCATATTTTGTTTTCATAATTTATCTCCTTTATATATAAATGTTTTATTATAATATAATACTTATTATACTTAATATTTATTAAACTATTTAATCATCAATATAAATGAAATTGTATTCAATTTCACAATTAAATCTTATGTATCTAGAAAACGACCATAAAAATAGTATTTTGTACAAAATCCACAGATATTTCAACAAAATAAAAAAAACAAGAAAAATTAATCCTTCTGAAAACAGGTTTAATTAATATGGAGGATTAGGATTAGGTTCTTGATTTTTGGAATGTTTTAAAAGCAAAATAATAATGGAAAACACACCATTGGTTTAGGTGACCATGCATGTAACATATGAAAATACATGAAAAATAAATGCAACACTTATTTAAATTAAGATCAACACAAGTAAAAACAATACATTTACGTAAAAACCATTAATAATTAACTGACTTTTCCATCAAAATATCATTAAAAGAATACCAATTTATGGAAAATATATTTTCGAAGTGTACTATTTTAAGTGTAAGCACTTCGAACATTAAATAAACCATCACAAATTTTAAAAAATCAGTCATTGGACAGAACTACTAAAGAATTTTTCTAATTAAAACAGAAGTGTTATTTGTATTGCCTGTTGGAAGTATCATTACTTCTTTATGGAATCCTCTTGTATCCTTATCTAAAACCGGAGAATATAAAATCGCTCTCATTCCAGTATAAGTTCTATAAATAACAGGAGTTCCTTCATCGACATATTGCCAGATATTTGAAAATACTCTTTCTTTTGGTTCAGCTAAAGCGGCAACCATTAAAATATCATATTCTAATGATTTGATGACAGTTTCATCCCCAACTACAATTTCAATTTCATTTTCAAGTCCTAATTTCTTTAAAACTTTTCTTGAAAGTTCGGCAACATTTTCTTGCTGTTCAATTCCGATACATTTGCATCCAAATAATTTATTAAACATGATTAAAGTTATTGGAAGAGGACCAGACCCTAAAAATACAAATGTTTTATTTTCATTAAATTTAGCTAATTGACTTTCATTATTTAATAGTCCAACATAACGATCATAGAATTGAAATGAATCTAAAGTCTCATCAACATTTTCAGATTTTAAAATTTCCAATGCATTTTCTGTTTCAAGTCTTGCACCAATATAAACATAAAATTTTCTAATTAATTTTAAAGCTTTATTCATCTTTTCATCATCAAGAATGTGCTTTGCAGAATCAAAATCTATTGTTCTGTCATGAGCAATGATTTCAACATCATCTAAAATTTCAATAATATCATTAATATCCACATTGTCTAATGCAGAATCACCATATTTATCTAAATCACCATGATGATAATTTATCAGCAATTTCTTCAAGTTTGCCCCAATATTTATAACAACTCATCATATCACCAAAATATAAACTTTATTGTAATATTTGATAACTTGAGTTTATAATCTTAACTCTCATCACAACAATATATTTAAATAATCTTTTAAACTCCTATCAATATTAATAAAAAAATCACCCCATCAGTTAAAAGATGACTTAAATATGAAACTAATATGTTTTTAGTTTTAATATAACCGTATAACTCAAATATAGAACCCAGCCCCTGAATTAATAATATAGAAATCAATGATGTTGTAGCAGGATCATAATGTAGCAATCCAAAAAATATTAAAACAATAATCATAGATATGATTACGGATAATTTACGATTATGACTATATTTGAAGATAAATCTCATAAAAAACATGAATGGGATAAATTTAACTAATTCTTCAGCCATCATTGAGAAGATTAATGAACTAAATGTTTCTAAGTTTACAACAGCAGAATCCCCACCAACAACTGAGGGGGTATGGATTAAAACTTCTAAAATTTCTCCAACAACTGTTGCATAAATTAAATAACCAATAAAAAGGAGAAAAGCAAGTTTAATTTCACTTTTTGTTGGCTTATAAAACATTAAAGAAAAATCCCATTTGGAATAATACATTAAAGGTATTAATAAAACTAAACAAAATGCTAAACTTCCAATAATTTCCGATTTTTCGCTGAGCAGAGTATAAACTAAAAATGAAACAGGAACCATTAATAATAATACAAACCAAGCTGTTTTTGAAAGTTCTGGATTATGCTTATAGTAAGGAAAATCTCTTTTATTATTTTCAAATTTAAAATATTCACTCATTATATTCACATCAATTTATTGTTAATATTATTTTATATTGAAGTTGTATTTTAATATGAGGTAAAATAAACAAGATTGATGAAAAAGAAAAGTTCATATTTACGAAAATGCAAGAATTAAAAAAAACTATTTTATACAAAAATCAACAAATGAATTCATTGAACAATTTAAACAATATTTAAATAAATGATTATATAAATAAAACAAACTAAAAATTCGGATACTCCTCTAAATTTTAACATGGTTTCTGCAAGGTTTAATTTTATAATTCCTACTTGTTTATATAGAACCAGCAACGAAATAATTGAAATTGAAAAACCCAAAAATACCTATTAACTTGCTACTGAATAATGAGTTAGCAAGAAGTACAAATAATTTCAAAAACTCGTGAAACTAACCAACTAAGTTGAAAATCCTTAAACAATGAAATTAGTATTTACAATTGAAGGGGGGATTTCAATTTAGTCTAATGATATTTTGCATTATTTTTTAAATATATTTATTCTCATAGGTCCTGAAGACAAAAATCTTTCTTCAACTTTAATCTCTTCAAACCCAACATCTAATGCAATATTCCTGACGTGATCCTTTATCAAATAATAATTCATTCCATTAAGGACATATGGAAGCCAGGATACAATTATTTCTTTAGGTTTTGAAAAATCACTTTCTACTTCATCTGAAATTGCAATAAATACTCCACCATCATTTAAGCTATCATGAATTTTTTTGATAATTGATTCCATGTCGCTTTTAGCAAGGCTTAATGTATTAATTGCAAATATTAAATCATAATTAGAACCTATATCATCTGTTTTATAGTCTCCAAGTTTTATTTCAGCTCTGTCTTCAAGATTATTTTCAGATATGCATTCCTCTATTAAACTAGCCATCGGCGGCATGTCAAATAATGTAGCTGTAATGTCTTCTCTTGATGCTACAACTGCCAAACCTAAAAGTCCAGCTCCACATCCTAAATCAAGTATATTTTTTATTTTTGGATATTCCTCAAGATTTTTTACAATGTCTATTATTTCAACTTGACGAATTCCTGTTTCTGAATCCTTTAACTCATTATAAAATTCCTCAAATGAAACGTCATCTCCAGACTGAAAATTTTCATCGGGGCCATTTTTAACTAGATTTTGAATATCTACATTAGAAAAATCATTTAATTTGGAAAAAATTTTTATTAAGTTGCCCATATAATATGGACTGTCTTCAATAAGATATTTTGATGTAGCGTTAGTATTTTTATATTTGTCATCATTTTTAGTTATAAAATCCATACTGTATAATGCATTTAGGAAATATTTTGTATTGTCCTCATGCAGATCCATCATTTTAGCTATTTGGCTACTAGTTTTGAAATCTTTTAAATTTGAAAATAAATTCAAATCTAATGCGGCTATTAAAACATGAGAATACATATTCAAATAGGAATATTTGACCAGTTTTTTAATATTTTCATCCATTAAAATCACCATCGATATTTAGGTATACCTAAATTTAATTTCATCATATAAAAATATTTGCTATATTCTATAAAATTCTTCATTTGGATTCTTAAAATAACAATCAGCACAGATTATCTAATTGCATAATCTAAAAGATGTCCAAATCCGATACAGGTATTGTTTAATTGTATCCTCATTGAATAGACTAAATTAAAAATCATGGTAAAATAAAGAGATGCACAACATGAATATCGATATAAAAGGGAATAAATGATGCCCACAGTATTTAGGGCATGAAAATCTAACTAGCATACTTATGGGAGCTAGTGAAGATGAAGAAGCATTAATATTTAATAACTCCTGTACACGATTTGTTTTTGGATTAATGACGGAAAATATAAAAATTGAATTTTAATATTAGTTTTGAAGTGGGATTAAAGTAATTTTTCCAAAACCATGACTACCAAATCCATTTCATTGTTTTTATAGCTTCCAAAATCAGTGATAATGATGCTAAATCAATTAATTATTGTTCTGATTTTTAAATACAAAATGTTCCAATAACAAAACAAAAATCACGCCCATAACAAATGCATTACATAATAATGGACGTACTAACAATGGCAATTGACTTGTTAATGTGTCAGGTAAGAAAGTAATGATGGTAGCTAAAATTATAGGCAAGCCAACAATTATTCCATCGTCCATGTCAATGAAAGAATTATTTTCTTTAGCTAAAAGAATAGCCGCTCCAATTTGTGCAGTCATAATATATATCAAGACCACTGAAATAATTGGTGAAGGTATTAAACTTATTGCAGCCACTAAAAATGGTGAAAAAGCAATTAAGATCAGTGCAGTTCCAGTTATATAAAGAGGATATCTTGATGAGCAGCTGGTTGCAGCTATTACTCCAGGAGTCATTGAATAATTCACCGGACCAATAACTCCTATAATTCCTGAAAAAACATTCATTATACCTGTAACTCCCAGCCCATTTTTTATTCTTTTCTCCATTTCAGAAAGATTAACAATAGAACCTATACTTTGTATTGAACCAATATCATTTATAGTTAAAGCTAAAAAGCAGATAATAAAAGCTAAAATTATTCCAATATCTGGAACCGCTAAGTTAGGATGTATATTTGGAACAGCTATTAGCGAAAGATTTAGATTTCCAAAATTTGTTGGATTGAAAATCAAGTAATAAACTGCACTTCCGAATAACATTATCCATAATGGGAGTGTTGAGTTCCACAAACCTTTTAAATGTCTGCTTACAATTAAAACTATAACTAAACTTGCTAGAACAAAAACATAATTTAATGATGAGGACACACCATTATCAACTAAAATCAGATTTAAAATAGTTGGAGTTAACGTAAAAGCTATTAAAAGCAGTATAACAATTATGACTCTAGATGTAAAAAGCTTTTGAATATGTTTAATTGCTCCAGTAAAAGCTAGGATAGATAAAAGGACACCACCTATTACAAATGAAAAATTTATTGACCCCATTCCTTGATCCATTGTTGCAAGAACCGCTATCAATAATACAGTTGCAGGACCTAAAATAGTTGGAAGTTTATGCCCAAAACTTATTTGTAGTAACAGTGCAAGACCGATCATTAAAAATAAGCTTTGAATATAAAATACTGTATTTGTACCTGGAATTATATTACCTACCACATTTCCAATTATCAATATTATAGGCATTGTAACTGCAAGCCACTGAATACCATAAAGAAACATTTCCATCTTTGGAAGTTTGTCTTCAATATTGTATTTTAAATTCATAATATTGTATATAAATTTATAGATTTTTAAAACTTTCTAAATAACCCCATTTATGAATCCGCCAAAATTAATTATTTTTGAATTTCAGTACCCCATTTTTTAATTGAGTTTTGAAAGAAATTCAACGAAAGCCGTTGCTCAATTATAATGCTAGGTTAAAAATTGGGAAATATTCATAAATTTCATTGCCCGTCTGTTATATAAAATTAAATTTAGAATTTAAATCAAAATAATCGGAGGTTGTATAAAAAAAAGAAAAAAGGTAATTATTTTTTAACCTTGTAGAAACCCTCTTCTAAAAAACTTGTATGGCTCTGTAAATGTTATATAATACATCTTTGAGTTTTGTTTCTTTATTCTATTGTCTTGTATTTCTACTAAAATTAATGCCATTAAATCCTTCTTTTTATTACAGAAATCACGCTTTCAACATTCATTCTTCGTGCATAGACATCATGCCAGAAGATTGTAGCACTATTTAATCTATAATGTCCTGTTGTCGCACCTTTTTTTTAATGGTATTTGGTCGAATGATCCTACTTCTTCATTTTATGCATTTTTCTTATTTTCGGAAATCATATGCTTTGTCTGCTAGTATGTAATAGGGGGTTTGTATGGTATTAATTGTCTAATTGAAGGTAATGCGAATTGTGTATCATGTTTTGGACTTTTATTTGCTGCGTAATTTTAGGATCATTCGTGTGTCAACATTTGATTGCAATATTGGTTTTTAATGTAAGCTTTTTCGTGATTTGCCTATTATTATGTGCATAATAATTTTATCAGCATAGTCGCTTGTGTGTTCCTGTTCCATCCATGGCAACTAATTTTACATTCTGATGGATGCATAAAAATTAATTAAGTCATTTAAATCTTTTAATTATGGTGTCTGACATTCTTTTACAAAGAATTTTTTTGAATAGTTGTGAAGTGTGGTAGCTTATTAAGACCTAGGCATTTTCTTATTTTATCTATAAGCTCCAAACATTCAATTATTTCGCGATAGGTTGTCTTTAAATAGGTTTTCATTGCTAAAATAGTGAATAATTGCGGGGCTGATTGTACATAATAGATTGCCTGTAATCACAGGAAATACTTTGGAAAAATCCATCTGGAAATAGTTATAGGTTAATTCAACAAAATTTTAACAGCATATTTTTTCATGTTTAGCAATGGAAAATAGTTTTTTCTTCTGGAGTTTCATTTGTTAATTTTAAGTCCAAAATCCAAAAGGTTTAACTGTCTTGAATTCAAATAATAAATATGGAGAATATTTTATTTTTGTCTTCATATTAATATATATTCTCCATTTTACTATATATAGTTATTTATCGCATAATTTGGATAATAGTAAATTATATTTCAAGTGTAAAAAAATTAAAGCAATAAAATCGCTTAAAATCAAAATCTAAGCATTTTTGGAAAATTTTTTTGCTAAGTACATGTTCAAGTGAAAAATAATAATGAATAAAAAACATGTTAAAATTAAAAATAAAGAATCTATATGGCTTATTTAGACAAAACAACTAAATAAATTCGATGTTACCATAAATTTTGATATGGTTTCTAAAAGGTTTTTTAAAGATGTTTTTGCTTTTACTTTAGTTCCATCTAAAAATTAAATGGTGGATTTTAATTAAATCTTCCTTCTTTTGCAAATCTTTAAAAGTTGTTTTAAAAGCTTCATCAATTAAATCAGGCATAATCCAATTTGAATCTTAAAATTGTCCTATAAACTGGCTTTTGCATGTCTGCTAAAGTACATATAAGAAAATATCAGTTCTTGTTCTTCTCTCAATTTCACGAGAAGACAATCCACCATCAAAAACACTCATCAAAACCAATCCTAAGCAACATTTCACGAGGATAAGCAGGTTCACCAGGCTTATCACGAAAACTTCTTGTTAGCTTCGGAACAATCAATTTGATCAACCACATTTTTAATAAAATAACACAGATGGCCTTCAGGAATCAAATTTTTCAAGTCCATAGACACCAACATAGTCTTATTAACAGTATCATATTTTAAAAACATAAATAAAACAACCATAAAGATTAATATCTATAATAAAAGATTATACTTCATAATATATAAAATTAAATGAAAAAAATAAGCGAAAAAAATTTTAAAAATTAATGAGAGTCATGTCCCCATCCTGTTAACATTTAAAAAAGAGGATGTGACGCAAAATTTTTAATTGAATTTTGTGTTTATACTTAGATTTTTTATATTTTTTCTTATTTTTAGTTGTTTTTAGTGTTTATTTCGTTGTATATTCTTTTTAGGTTGTGTCCGATTGTATATAATTTGAATTCTGTATTTGTGTTTTTTATTCCGGTTGTTGTGAATTCATGGAGTTTCATGTTTTGTTTTATGTGTGCAAATGGTAGTTCTGCTGTTTTTGATCGTTTTTTGTAGATTTTTTGTGCCCATTCTGTTTCCATTTTCCGTTGCATTCTAATCTTGGAAGGGTTGCCATAGTCTTGAATTGTTCTGTAATTCTTTTTCTTGCAGCAGATTTCTTTCATAACACAGTTTTTACATTCATTAGTCCAATAAGTTATTCTTTGTTTGTTTTTGTATTCATATGTTCGTCTTCGATATAAAATTTCTCCCAAAGGACAGATGTAGGTTTCAATTTCTGCATCGTAGCAGAAATTGTCTTTTTGGAATGGTTTTTCCCACAGATTATATTTTTTTCTTTTCTTGAGAGTTTTCTGGGGAATATGTATCCTTCTAAGCCTTTTTCTTCAAGATAGGTTGTGTTTTCATCAGTTGAATATCCATTATCAGCACTGAATTGGAAATTGGAAGGCAATTCATCATAGATTCCAGTTAAATTGTTTTCTAATTGTTCTATTGATGGAATAAGCTCGAAATGGTCTGTTGGATTTTGTGTAATGTATGAAGATAGGATTATTCCTTTGTATTCATCCACAATGATTTGTGCATTGTAATCCCATTCCCATTTGCCTTTTTTATTCATCATCAAGCGAGCATCAGGGTCGTTAATGCTGATTACATCTTTTGGTGATTCTTTTACTTTTTCTTCGAGTTCATTGAGTTTTTTTAAAACTTTTTCTGGATTTTTTTCTGCTTGTTTTAAAAGATTTAAACTTGAAGAACGCAATTTATCTTTGTTTCTATTATTTTTAGAAGATTTTTGAATTTCTTTTACTGTTTCTTTGAATTTTTCTTTGTCTGTTAATGATTCTGGAACTGAATTTCCAGATTCATCTCCGAGTTCATCATCTTCTTGCTGATCAAGTTCAATACTTTTTTCAAGGTGTTCTTTCATGATTTTAATTTGGTTTTCATCAGTTAATTTATTAATTGATGTTTTTGCTTTGATTTTAGTTCCATCCAAGCTCAAATGATGGATTTTTATTAAATCATTTTCCTTTGCAATTTTGATGGTTGTTTTGAATGCTTCGTCGATTAAATCAGCATAATCGACTTTAAATCGCGCAATTGTCCGATAGGATGGTTTTTCCATTGCTGCAAGATACATATATGCAATGTCAGTTCTTGTTTTTCTTTCTATTTCTCTTGAAGACAATCCTCCATCAAATACGCTCATTAAAATGAGCCTGAGCAATAATTCTCGAGGATAAGCAAATTCACCAGGCTTTCCACGAAATTCCTGGTTTGCTTTCGAACAATCAATTAAATCAACCACATTTTTAATAAAATAGCAAGGATGATCTTCAGGAATCAAATTAAATTTCGCAAGTCCATAGGGACCAACATAGTCTGATTTATATTATCATCTTTTAAAACCATGAATAAAACAACCATAAATATTAATATCTATAATAAAAGATTGTACTTCATAGTATATAAAATTAAAGGAAAATTAGTCAATTAAAATTAGAAAAAATTGTGACTTCGTGTCACATCCTCAAAAAAAAAAAAAAAAAAGTAACTAGAATTATAAAATAATTCTAGCTATTTTTTATATTTTCTTATGATATTTCCTGAAATAAATAATAATGCAAGTAAAACCATTAACAAAGGATTACCAGTACTTTTTAAATGATTTGAAGTACTAACTATACTTTTATTTGGTTTTGTATTATTATGTTCAGGATTTTTGTTTTCTTTTTTAATTACTTTAACTGTAGCATTATCCAGATTATTGGAAGAGTTAGTATCATTAACAGTACTATTTACAGAAGCAATCATGGTATAATTACCAGTGCTTGTTGCTTTTGTAATTATTTTTAATGTTACGCTTTTTCCTTTTGATAGGTTTCCAATGTTCCATTTTCCAGTTTTTTTATCATAAGATCCTTTGTTTGTTGAACTGCTAATATATTTAAATCCTGATGGTAATTTACTCAATACATATGTATCTATAGCATCGCATGGGTCGTTGTTTTTGACTTTGATTGCCCAAATAACCACATCTCCAATATAAACTGTTTTTTTATTAGAGCTTATTGTGATTACTAAATCAACTAATTGGTTTACTTTAACAGTAATATTAGCCTTATTATTCACAGTATTGTTATCATACTCATTAGCAGTTACATTAACAACATTAATAATGTTTCCTATCTTATTTACACGAACTGTAATAACAAGAGCAACATTATCATTGACTGTTAGATTACCAATAGTCCAAAGACCAGTAATATGATCATATTTACCATTACCATTATCACTAACATAAACAAGTCCATCAGGTAATTTTTCATTAACAATAACACCAGTAACATTGTTTGGTCCGTTATTAAATTTAACAGTTATTGTATATGATAAGTATTCACCATAATTAGCATTAGTAACATTAACAGTTTTAGTTATGGTTAAATCAGCAATTGCATTAATAAGAACAGTAATATTAGCCTTATTATTCACAGTATTGTTATCATACTCATTAGCAGTTACATTAACAACATTAATAATGTTTCCTATCTTATTTACACGAACTGTAATAACAAGAGCAACATTATCATTGACTGTTAGATTACCAATAGTCCAAAGACCAGTAATATGATCATATTTACCATTACCATTATCACTAACATAAACAAGTCCATCAGGTAATTTTTCATTAACAATAACACCAGTAACATTGTTTGGTCCGTTATTAAATACAGTTATTGTATATGATAAGTATTCACCATAATTAGCATTAGTAACATTAACAGTTTTAGTTATGGTTAAATCAGCAATTGCATTAATAAGAACAGTAATATTAGCCTTATTATTCACAGTATTGTTATCATACTCATTAATTGCAGTTACATTAACAACATTAATAATGTTTCCTATCTTATTTACACGAACTGTAATAACAAGAGCAACATTATCATTGACTGTTAGATTACCAATAGTCCAAAGACCAGTAATATGATCATATTTACCATTACCATTATCACTAACATAAACAAGTCCATCAGGTAATTTTTCATTAACAATAACACCAGTAACATTGTTTGGTCCGTTATTAAATACAGTTATTGTATATGATAAGTATTCACCATAATTAGCATTAGTAACATTAACAGTTTTAGTTATGGTTAAATCAGCAATTGCATTAATAAGAACAGTAATATTAGCCTTATTATTCACAGTATTGTTATCATACTCATTAGCAGTTACATTAACAACATTAATAATGTTTCCTATCTTATTTACACGAACTGTAATAACAAGAGCAACATTATCATTGACTGTTAGATTACCAATAGTCCAAAGACCAGTAATATGATCATATTTACCATTACCATTATCACTAACAACATAAACAAGTCCATCAGGTAATTTTTCATTAACAATAACACCAGTAACATTGTTTGGTCCGTTATTAAATACAGTTATTGTATATGATAAGTATTCACCATAATTAGCATTAGTAACATTAACAGTTTTAGTTATGGTTAAATCAGCAATTGCATTAATAAGAACAGTAATATTAGCCTTATTATTCACAGTATTGTTATCATACTCATTAGCAGTTACATTAACAACATTAATAATGTTTCCTATCTTATTTACACGAACTGTAATAACAAGAGCAACATTATCATTGACTGTTAGATTACCAATAGTCCAAAGACCAGTAATATGATCATATTTACCATTACCATTATCACTAACATAAACAAGTCCATCAGGTAATTTTTCATTAACAATAACACCAGTAACATTGTTTGGTCCGTTATTAAATACAGTTATTGTATATGATAAGTATTCACCATAATTAGCATTAGTAACATTAACAGTTTTAGTTATGGTTAAATCAGCAATTGCATTAATAATAAGAGTGCCATTTTTAAGGATAATGGGCTTATTGCCATGACCAGAATAATTTCCATGAACAGTATATACTCCTGGGTTAAGAATTGCATTGAAATTAATTTTTGCTAATCCTTCAATAGCATTTGCATTGTAATTATTACCCTCGATTATGAAATTTATATTTTTTCCTGTGATTGTGTTGCCCATATCATCTGTAATATTTGCCCATAGTTCAATATTATGGCCATAGATTACATTAATAGTTGTATTATCTAAGTAAGTTAAATTTGCAATATAAACAACATTATTATTGTAAATTTCCCTACCTCCATTTGGATTGCTTACAGTAGAATTTTCCATAGTATTATTTTTTAAGTAGAGAGTACCTGCATTGTATATAACTCCACCATTAGCAATAGCAGAACTTCCAATAAAAATATTGTTAGTTAAATTAGCATTAGATTCCATATAAACGGCTCCACCACGAGAATTAACATTAGTAGTTGAAGAATTCACAAAACTAGAATTAACAACACTAAAATTACCTCCATTAGCATATATAGCTCCCCCAGAAGAACTAGCACCCATAGTAGAACAATTCATAAAACTAGAATTAACAACACTAAAACTACCAGCACCATAATTAAATATAGCTCCACCATGAGAACTTTGACCATTAGTTGAAGAATTCATAAAACTAGAATTAACAACACTAAAACTACCAGCACCATTATGATATATAGCTCCACCATGAGAACTTTGACCATTAGTTGAAGAATTCATAAAACTAGAATTAACAACACTAAAACTACCAGCACCATTATGATATATAGTTCCACCAGTAGAACTTTGACCATTAGTTGAAGAATTCATAAAACTAGAATTAACAACACTAAAACTACCAGCACCACTATGATATATAGTTCCACCAGTAGAACTTTGACCATTAGTTGAAGAATTCATAAAACTAGAATTAACAACACTACCAATACCATCACCACTATGAAATATAGCTCCACCACGAGAATTAATATTATTAGTTGAAGAATTCATAAAACTAGAATTAACAACACTAAAACTACCAGTACCACTATGATATATAGTTCCACCAGTAGAATTTTGACCTTTAGTTGAAGAATTCATAAAACTAGAATTAACAACACTAAAACTACCAGTACCATTATGATATATAGTTCCACCAGTAGAACTTTGACCATTAGTTGAAGAATTCATAAAACTAGAATTAACAACACTAAAACTACCAGCACCATAATTAAATATAGCTCCACCATGAGAACTTTGACCATTAGTTGAAGAATTCACAAAACTAGAATTAACAACACTACCAATACCATCACCACTATGAAATATAGCTCCACCACGAGAATTAATATTATTAGTTGAAGAATTCATAAAACTAGAATTAACAACACTAAAACTACCAGTACCACTATGAGATATAGCTCCACCACGAGAACTTTGACCATTAGTTGAAGAATTCATAAAACTAGAATTAACAACACTAAAACTACCAGCACCATAATTAAATATAGCTCCACCATGAGAACTTTGACCATTAGTTGAAGAATTCATAAAACTAGAATTAACAACACTAAAACTACCAGTACCACTATGATATATATCTCCACCATGAGAATTTTGACCTTTAGTTGAAGAATTCACAAAACTAGAATTAACAACACTACCAATACCATCACCACTATGATATATATCTCCACCATGAGAATTTTGACCTTTAGTTGAAGAATTTATAAAACTAGAATTAACAACACTAAAACTACCAGTACCATTATGATATATAGTTCCACCAGTAGAACTTTGACCATTAGTTGAAGAATTCATAAAACTAGAATTAACAACACTAAAACTACCAGCACCATAATTAAATATAGCTCCACCATGAGAATTTTGACCTTTAGTTGAAGAATTCACAAAACTAGAATTAACAACACTACCAATACCATCACCACTATGAAATATAGCTCCAGATTTCCACGAGAATTAATATTATTAGTTGAAGAATTCATAAAACTAGAATTAACAACACTAAAACTACCAGTACCACTATGAGATATAGCTCCACCACGAGAACTTTGACCATTAGTTGAAGAATTCATAAAACTAGAATTAACAACACTAAAACTACCAGCACCATAATTAAATATAGCTCCACCATGAGAACTTTGACCATTAGTTGAAGAATTCATAAAACTAGAATTAACAACACTAAAACTACCAGTACCACTATGATATATATCTCCACCATGAGAATTTTGACCTTTAGTTGAAGAATTCACAAAACTAGAATTAACAACACTACCAATACCATCACCACTATGATATATATCTCCACCATGAGAATTTTGACCTTTAGTTGAAGAATTTATAAAACTAGAATTAACAACACTAAAACTACCAGCACCATTATGATATATAGCTCCACCATTATAAGAATCACCCGTAGTGGATGAGTTTATGAAAGTACAATTTATTAAAATAAAGTTACTATTTGAAATAGTGATTGAACCACCATTATTATTGTTTGCTTTACCATTAATTAGAATTAGATTAATAAATGAAACATTATGGTTACCTGTAACATCGAATATACGACTTAATCTTTTTGCATCCAAAGTAGATTTTTTATTATGATCAATAGCACTACCACCATGAATCGTAAGATCCTTATTGACAGTAATTTCCATACCACTACCATCATAGGTAGTATTTTCTAAATAAACCTCATCGCCACTAGTAGCTATGTCAATTTTATCTTGAACATCATCAAAACTAGCAGCAGAAATACTTGTTATTCCAATATAAAATATAAGTATAATTAAAGCTAAGATTATTAATTTACGATTTATTTTAATCAATTACACACCTCACATTTTAATTTTTTAAATAAACCATAGAACCTAAAACACATTTTATTATACACCAAAGTAATCATCTTATCTGTAAAAGGAAGATTTTTAATAATAGTTAAATCCACATTATTGAACTTTATATTAGTATGTTTACTTGTATTAACTGAAAAAACATTTAAATTACTTAAAAAAGATTTAATTTTATTTAAGATAATATAAACATTTAAATAATTAAAATAAGTTAAGCTAATAAAAGCTCTAAAGTTTATATTCAAAACATTATTAATTACATTATCTATATCCCATAGCTTAGGGTGGAGATTAACATGATGTTTCCCCTCCCTACAATTAATTATTGCTGAGTTATGATTTGGTAAAAAGTAAAATGGGTTTCTATTAACTTTTATATTATAAATAAAAGTTTTTTGAACGTTGGTTAATGTGGCATTATTAAATATTTTCCCATTATAAACTTTGTTCTTAATGTTTTTAATAGTTTTATTGAAGATTGTAGTTTTTTTAGGGACATAGATGTAAATTGATTCATTATATGTATTGTTAAAAGTATGTGTATTTTTAATGATATGCTTACTACAATTATTATTTGTTACAAAAAGCTTATTTAATAAAAACATTTTAAAACCACATTAATTATTATTTTTTATATTTTAACATATATAATATTATCCATTCCTAGACATTCGGCTCTTTCAAAAACTTGTGTGATTTTTTTTTGTTTTCATTTTTTATGTTCCAATAATTTAGTTTTAGCATGAATCGGCTTAAAAGACCTAATTCTATTTTCATTGTTCTTTTTATGTGTTTTGGGAATACTTTTTGGAATATATTTTCGATTTTATTGTTCGTAGATGGAATATTCGTGTTTTCAAGGTGGTTCGTTAATTTTTTAAAGTAAGGAATGATGAATTTCCATAGAATTTTGTTTGTGAAGTTGTTTTGAGGGTATTTTTTTATCAATCAAAATATCTCGTAGTTTTTTTAGCATCATTGAGTGTTTCTGCATCTAATATTTTATAAATATCTTGTTTTAAATCTGTTAAGATTTCTTTTTCTTCGTCTGTTAGTTGGTTTTTGTTGAAATAGTCTTTAAATCTTTTGTTTGTGTTTTGTTTTACATGAAATTTGCAGAAATGATGTTTTACTTTTAATTTATTTATTGCTTCTCGATATTCGTGTTTTAAATCATGTTCATATTGATATTTTCTTTTGATTTCTTAGGGATTCGTTTAAGAATTGATAAATGGTCTTAGAATCTTCTGATTCGACTAATTTGACTGAAACTAAAGTATTTAGTTTAACGTCGAATAATGCTAAAATATAATTCCAAATTCCATTAATTTTGACTCAAAGACTGTCGAATAAGTAATAAACCATAAATAAGTCCAATTTTCATGGTTAAATTGATAATTTGAGTTTAATAATATGTTTTCTATGCTTTGATGTGAGATTTCGATGTTGTGTTGTTGTTTTAAGTCAAATCGTATTTTATGGAGTCCAGCTCCATAAATTTGATACAAATTCTCAATACAATCAACAACAGGCAATGTAATATTAGAATTAGAATAAACAAGTGAAGATAAAATCTGTATAAAAGACTTTACCGCATTTTTTTGCATTTATATTTTTGAATAGTGCACATTTGTTCTCCAATTCTTAAAAAAATTAGTTTTCTTTCATAAGTTCCATTTTTAACAGCATCTTTTGATTTACAACTTGGACAAATACTAATTCTATTTTTCAAAAATAAGTTTTACCTCTTTTTTCCAGTCTAATATAGATTATCAGCAAAATATTTTCACAACCAAATCGAGAAAGATCATCAGATTGACGGAATTCAGAAAAAACTCTGGAATAAAATCGGAAAGTTTATATTCTTTTAACTCCATACATTCATATGGAGCTTTAATATTGTTATTAATCATATTAATATTTAAGTTCCACCTTATATATTAATTTTACTACTTTTAAATTAAAAATAAAGAAAAAATAGAACGAAAAAATTTCGTGACTCAAAAACTAGTGAAAATTCAAATCACACAAGTTTTTGAAAGTGCCAGACATTCCTAGAAACTTAAGGGTTTTCCAGATGAAATTTTTAATTATTATCATTATTAATAACCGTGTTATCACGTTTAGAGGAGGATTTGAATTTTCGTAAGATTTATATATGTATTGTGAACAAAAAGGTAAACAAGAAAAGATTAATGCACTAAAAGTTAATGTGTCTTTAGTGTGTTTTTTTCTTGTTTCCCGGATGTTTGTTTTCAACATCCGGGGCTTTTCGTGCTTTTTTATATTTTTCGTCTATTTTTTCTTGGGTTAATTCTTTTGAGGCTTCTTTTACTATGAAATTAATTATTTGTTCTCTTTTTTGTCTCGTTTCAAAAATCAGGTCGAAGAATATACAGGTATATGTTCCCTGTTATTTTTGCGAAATTTGATTGATAAACGATTTTTTCATCTTTATTTCTTGGTGTTCGTGTTTATATGGTTTTCTGCATGTTTTTTAATTGTTATTGCTAGGTTTATAGATGAATATGTGTGCGTAAAATATCTTGTTCGATTATTGTTCTTCTTGTTCCATTGAAATCTTCGATTTTCGATTTAGATTTTTTTAATATGTCGAATCCTGTTTTCTACTGTCCATCTTTTTCTGTATAATTCTTTTAAATCTTCTGTTGAGAATTCTTCTGGTGTTAGATTTGTTGCAAGTATTTTATGGTTCATTTTTTCCTATATCAACTAGTGCAATTCGGATTTTATAATCTTCCTATTTTCTGTGCTTTTTCTTTTAATTTTTTGTCACGAAAACTTCTTAATCTGCTATTTTGTTTAGATTAATTGTTATTATTTCATCATTAGTTTTCATTTGTTTGATTTGATGTTGGAATACATTTTTTTGGCCGTCGTATTTATGGAATTTAGAGTTTAGATCCATGGTTTTTACCATTTAGTTCAATTGACGAATATCCTCTATCGTAAAATGGTGATTAATTTTTCAAATGTTGAATCGACGTTTCATGTTTTCTAAGTGTTCTATTTGCTAGATCTATTTCGTTTTACTGTTGTTTCAACAATTTTTGCTGTTATAAATATGTTTAGAATGAACATCTAAAAAGCGAAACTCTTGCCCGAATTCTTTTTTCCCGTAACAAATTCTCATCACCAACAGGGAACTGTATACGGGTAAAATCCAGAAAATTTATCCATATAATTTCTCAATAAAAACATTCATTTAAGTCGATGAATGCCTGTGGGTTGATGAACATTCTTTGTTTTCCAATTGCTTGACTTGAAATCGTCTCGAAATCTTTTTTTCATCATTAATGTGAAAAATCTTATCGATTCAATATAATCCTGTACATCCTCTTTGAGAAAGAATATAAAACCATACAATCTTTTTGGTTCATTTTCCTTTCCCTAATGAATCTATTGGCCTCAGTAATATATTTTTTTGACACAAAACAATCGAATATTTTAAAAAAATCTATGATGAATCTATCAAAATAATACCTCAGTCCACCTCCATATTAACTTAATCAGTAACTAAAAAAACTTTAATCACTAATATTAATATTTATAGTTAATAATATATAAACAAACTATGCTTAATTATTGAAACTAACTATAAGTAAATTAAAACTATTCAATAAAGTATCATAATAAGCACAGATAAAATCAATTAAAATAAGTAAAAACTAAGCAATTTAGTAAAAAAATTAAGAATAAAAAAAGAAGAAAAACCTTAAGTTTCTAGGAATGCCTTTCAAACTATTGTGATTTCGCTTTAAATAAATATTTCCTCAAAAACAGTTTTTTCATGATATTTGCTTTTATCAAAGCCAATGGATAGCTTATAATGAAAATAATTTTAAGTGCTTAAATTAATCAAAAAATAATTTATAACTTAAGTTTTGAATTATTTAAATATGATTATACAATTCTTTATTCGAAGAATTCAAAAATAAACAATTTCGTAATTTAAATCATCAATAGGAATAGATGTTATAGTTTTAATCCATTCCTTTAATTATTATTTTTCTGAAAATTGCAAAGATATTTTTAACAGGTATTTTATTTTCAAATTTTGATAAAATCTCTAAATCAACATCTATAAATCCTTTGACTAACATTAAGATTAAAATATAAACTGGCAATAGGAATATTAATCCCAAACAAAATCCCAAAATATTTGAAGGCAGAACTAATAAAAAAACTCCGGTTACTAATCCTGCGAATAATATTTTTATATAATATAAAATATTAAAATTAATAGAAACTAATTTGTTCAGATAAAATAAAGAAATTAACGATATAGTCAGTGTTGTCAAGGCAGTAGCAATTGCCCCGCCATTTACACCAAAATGAGGTATTAATATAAAACTTAAAACTAATATTTGAACAAAAGCACCCATCAAAAGATACATTGAAACTTTAGGCTTCCCCGAACCTTGAATCATACTGGAAGATATGGAGAATATTGAATAAAAAAACATTCCTAAAGTCAATATTGATAAAACACTTGCTCCTTTTGAATATGAAGGTTTTGTAAAAAACATTACTAAAAGTACTTCTCTAGAAAAAATCATCAGAAACAAACAAATTGGAACCATTATGATTAAATTATACCTAAATGCATTGAAGATATATTTTTTAAGCGTATCTTTTTTATTTGTAGCTATCATTTCTGATGAAACAGGCAACATTGTTGTGGATAGTGAATTAGAAATCATTAATGGCAGCCTAGCAATTGGTTCAGCTATTCCAAAATATCCTATTTCACTGATAGTGATAAACAATGGCATTATTGTTGTTGTAATACTATATATTCCTATTTCTGAGATAGCTGTTAAAATAACTGGAATGGAAAATGAAATTATTTTGTATGCAATCTTAATCTCTTCTTTAAAACCTAATTCTAATTTTAATATTCCGTTATATATGTCAAAAAAATATCTATGCAATATGAAAATAACTGAAATTAATGAACAAAAAAATCCAATTACAGTACCCAATAATGCTCCAACGACTGAAAACCCAAGTATAATCAATAAAATTGAGGACAGTATCATCATGATTTGCTCAACACCACGGCTAACTAAAATATATTGCATCTTATAAACCCCTTGAAATATTCCTCTGAATGCTCCTACTACTGCACTAAAAGGAACTATTAATCCAATGCATTGTAATGGCACCAATAATATTGGATTTTTATAAATTTTTGCAAGAGCTGGTGCGATGAAAAAAACCATTATCAATCCAAAAAGAATTCCTAATAATATTGCAATTTTAAAAGAAACCAATATGATTTTATAACATTCTTCTTCATTATTAGTCGCATTATACTCGGAAATATATTTGCTTATTGTTGGAGGCAAACCTCCTGCCGCTAAAACTTGCAGAGTATTCTGGAAAGGAGAAACAACAGTTAAAATTCCATAAGAAACTGTATCTAAAAGATATACCATTAAAAATTTATATATGTATCCTCCAATTCTAAAGAACACATTTCCAAATAAAATTGCTAAATTGTTTTTTAAAAAGTTATTAACCATGATAATCACTTAAAGAACATAGTATCTTTGAATAATGTTTTTTTAGTCAAATTTTCTTCTAATGAGCTATAAAACATAATAATGGAATTCACAATCTTTACATCCCTCAATAAAATCTAGATTCAATTTCCAGAAATCATGTATTTTATTTTCCATGGATAGATTCAAATAAACTTTATATTTGGCATTTCCCCATACTTTTTTTGCAATAGGGCGTTTTGAATATTCCGACTAATTCAGTGTTTCTTATCATAACTTTCGAGTTTTTCATATATAAATTAATTCCCATCATCAGAATTGATTCACCAATATCAATACTTATAAAAAAAGGTTCAATCTACTGTTTAATATTGACTATGATTTAAAAAATCACTTTTTTTGTAAAATCCTGAACACAGATAAAATACTGGGAAATTGATTTTGCCTAACACACTGTTTAAAAAATGAAGACAGATAAAATCGCCCAAAAGACCATAAATTCTTTTATAAAGTTTATAAGATTACAACTAATCTTAAAAAACTTTAAATAAATTTGATGATTATCGCCGATTTTTAAATTTATCAAATAAAATAACCATGCCAAATCCAACAATGAAAACCAAAACGAATAACAATATGTTTGTTGGAGTTAACAAGTTTGTATTTTCCACTTCTTCAGCTATTGTATCATTGGTGGTGTTACTTGTGTTATCCGGTGTATTATTTGATTCCGGAGCATTGTCCGATATTTCAGATTGTGTAGTTACAATTTCAGCAGAGTTTTTTGAACTTTCAGTGTTTTGTGATGAAGTGTGTTTATTTGATGACTCCGAATTTGAAGTATCCGAGCTTGAATCTTTGTTTGATTTTGAGCTACTGTGGGAAGTTCCACCGTTTGGTGAACTTTTTGATGATGATTTCTTACTGGAACTAGCATGTGAATCACTTGAAGGGTGATCACTATGACTAACATCTTCAGAGGTAACTTCATCTGCATAATGGCCATGCCCAGGATGAGCATAAGATGCAGATAATGCCATTGAAACTGCTATTATAATAATTAAAACGTATTTTAATCCTTTATTAATAATATCCTACTCCTTTAATAAAAAAATTGTATTTTCACAAATGTGAAAATACTTTACTGTTTATTTGCTTCTATTTTTTCTAATGTAACCATATCCAACAATACCGCCTAAAATAATAATTGCCAATATTGCAAAAACGATGCTGTTTGAATTAATTTCTTTATTGGCACCGGTTTTACTTATTTCATAAGTTTTTCCATCACTGGAACTTGCATCTGAACTTTCAGGTTCATTATTTGCATTTATAGTATTTTTTGAAACTCCAACTGATAACCCTTCACCATAGGATTTTCCATAAGTTCCAGTTGTAGGAGTATTAGAATTAATAGAATTTGAAGATGAACTGCTATTATTTATAAGCTTCCCATCTGTTTTCTTTTTGTTTTCATTTATTGGTGTTTTTTTATTATCTTTATTGTTGTTGTTTTCCTCATTTTTAATTGGAAGTTTGTCTGGAAGACCCATAATATATGCAATGGAATTTCCCTCTTTAGTATCTGTTGCTCCTCCAATAATTTTGTTCAACATTTCCTCATTAATTTCTTTTCTTGAGGTTATTGAAATCTGTGGTCTGGAAATTAAATTTGGAGAGGAATAATCTTTTTTATATAATTTAATATATTCTTCATACATATTGGATCCTTTTTTAAACAGGGCTCCTGCACCCCAATTATCAAGGTTAATAATAATTAATTCTCCAGTTTTGGTTTTGCTATTCCATTTAATTGCAATACCTACATTTGTTGAGTTTGTTTTATTATTATCATATCTTAAATTATAATATGTCCCCATACCTGGTGATACACCTAAAACTCTTGAAATTACATCATCTTTACAATTTGCATTAGTTGTTAAGTAGATATATGATTCATTTTCATTAGTAGGGAAGTTTTCATATATATAATCGGCAATTAAATAACCTGGCGCACTTCCACCGCATACGTGATTGTGGAATAACCATCCTATTAATACATCATATGGAGGGTCATATTTTATAGCATTCTGAAGAATGTAATTTGCGTTTTTACTAGTATTGCCTGTAATAACCAATTCATCGTTATCAATATCATATTTTAAACTAAATGAAGAATCATTTTTAACATTATTTGCATCTACCCAATAAAAATCAAATACCAAATCTTTCCATATAGGTGTATGAACTGGAAGTAATGTTTTTTTGTATAATGCTGAACCCAACACTTCATAAATACCATCAAATATCATTGAAGTAGGAGTGCCATTAATTCTAACATATCCTGCTGAAGTTAAAACATAGAAGTTAGTTAAATCTTTTTTAATAGTAATTCCTTGTGAAGTAAAATATTCAATTGCTTTGTTACAAGCATCTATGCCTATTTGTTTTAATTTCTTGTCACTCAATTTTGTTTCAGTAATATTAACTTTAGTTTCACGAGTTGCTTTAGTTAAGTTTAATCCAAGAATATAATCCATATCCAAACCATGAGCACTTTTAACTACATTACCTTTACCGATTTCTAATCCCATCAGATATTCAAGATTATCTTTAGTCAATCCTTTAAATTCATAAAGCATTGTAACAAGTGAGGTTGGATTTGTATGTAATTTATTGATAAGCCAGTTTTGGTATTTTAAGTCATTAGTTGCACTGGCATCAGGATTTAAACCAAATATTTTTTTAAAGTTCTCTTTTATTGCAGTTTCATTATAACTCATTATAATAATAATCCCAGTATTAGAAGTTGTATTCCATCGGATAAATCCAGTCATGGCTTTATTAACCATGGTATCAATACCTATGTAAGCCCTTTTTCCTGGAGTAATGTCTAATGACCATGTAAATGCATCATCTTCAGACCCGCCCGGAACTCCAAGCACATAATAGGAAGTGTGTTCTAATGGCAATCCAAATTCATCTTTTGGTGGATAATAAGTTAATAATGTTTGAATCATTGCCTGGCCACTAATAAGACCAGTACAAACATGTCCATGATAAGTAGCTTGAGTTAACACATCATTAGGCATTCCTGCCGACCATGCATTAGATATACTAATGTATGAATATGCATCTTCATCACCTAATGCTTTTTGTAATTTTTTCCATTCACTGGCGCTTAATGTTGGACCTGCATTTCCATAGAAAATCGGAGTTAAAGACCCATTTTTATAAAATGCCATAGTTAATGAATTGTCCTTTTTAATAAAAAATGCAATATTGGTAGGATCTTTTCTTGTGGAAGATAATGTTAATATATTACCTTTACCATAACTTACATAATTGTTTGAAGCATCGACGATTCCTCCTAATGCACTTTCAGTAGTTTTATTATCAATCCAAGTCATACCTGCAGTTGTAATCACTAATATGTCATCAGCAGATGAGAAATTAAGTAATTTGTCTGCAGCACGTGTAACGTCATAACCTAATTTATATATTTTTAAATCAGATGAGGAATTACCTTTTAGAATGCTATTGCTCTCTTGAGAATTATCATTTAGTTTAAGATTATCATCATCCAAATCAGAAGATACACTTTGATAAGACTTTTGATTATCATCAGCAATATTAATATCAACATTGTTATCATATTGAATATCTGAAATCAAATCACTAGACGAATTTTCAGCAGATACACTATTCATTATAGCTAAAAATATGACCAATAATGTTATAATATAAAGACTGTGCTGTTTCATTTATTTGTTCCTCCTATAATAAATTATAAAAAATAGACAAGTTAATTAAACAAGCCTATGTTTCTTTCAGTAGTAATAATGATATAAAATTATCTTATTACTGTTTTCATAGTTTTTTTAAAAAAAGTAATACTGGAAAATAATTCTTGTAACATTACAAAATTAAGTTGATTTTTCCGAGATTATGTTCAATAATTTTATAAATGTATTACTATATTCAATCAAACAAAAAGCTTTATTTTTAACTTAAATCAACTGAAATTAGCTATTTTTTAATAAAAATGAAGGTATTACAAATTAAAAAAGTAATAAATCTATCTAAACTAATTGATTAAAATTATCCTTAATTATAAAAATAAATTTTCAACAATTCCAACTTTGCTTATGGATTTTCAAAGCAATCATATGGTGCGGTCTTATCAAAAGGATATTCTTTTGAAAGGGTAGGTATGGTATCTATATGGGCAAATGCATGCTGTACATTTTTTGTCCATCCATTATGGGAGGTAAAAACAGCTTTTATATCATAGTCATTAATTCGCTCTTTTAGAATTTCAAGGGATTTTTTGTTTAAATCACTGTCTAGATTAAAAATGTCAAAGAAGCAGTATCCTCCAGTATCGTTAAGGGCAAGGGAGTCTCCGGTAAATAGAAGATTGTCATTAATAATGTAAGCGCTATGTCCCAAAGTATGTCCTGGCACCAGCAGCGATGTAATTTTCAAATCATCAAGCATTACAGATTCACCATCTTCAAGAAGACGATAATTATTTTGAATCTTAACAGGGTTTTTTAATCCGATTGGCCCTATTTTCTTGCGATGCCAAGTATTTGTAAGATAATTTTCCTCCAGTTTTCCAAGATATATTTTTGCGTTTTTAAATGGGGAATCGTATCGACAATCAAGACCGCCGGCATGATCTGGATCAACATGTGTCAAAAACAACTCTGTTACATTAGCAGGATTAATGCCTATCCTATTGCATTTCTCCATAATCTTACTATAATTCCTATAACCTGCATCAATAGCTATAAGATGTCGGTCTTCTTGAATAAAAAAAATATTAACATCATATTCGCGAATACATTTTACACCAAAATCAAGCACGCCTGTAGCTGCAGGATGGAAAGCACCTTTTCCACGATACATTTTAGGCACGATATTCCTGGCAAAGTAATCAATTATGCTCATTTCACATTTCCTCCTATATTTTATTTGAAAAATTTATAAAATTATATTGATGTATAAATATGGTTTTGTTAATTATGTATTTAAACCTTTTTATAAACTTTAATTAAACAGAATATAGATAAAAAAGAAGCATGATAATTATTTGTTTAGTAAAAAATTAGATACAAGATTTTATATCTCGGAATTTTTTAGTTCTTGGATAATTGTTGTATACGTCTTTGAGTAGAATTCTTATGTCATGTAATTTTCGATGCCTGCCATAAGAATCTTCATGTTCTTTCACTGAATTTTTTTCAGCCATGAACAAAGTATTTGTCCTTTCAAAGCATAACAACCACAACCTGGCTTCTATAAATCAATCTGTTCACATACGTATCATCATCAATACTATAGAAAGTACCATGGATTTTATTAAAGTGTTAACTCTTAATCCAATGGTAAAATTGTATTTGCAACATCTGAAACTAAAATCGGTGATGAAATAAATAAACTCACATCCATATTTAAAATTAACATTTTTATAAAATTAATTTGATTTATATTAAAAAAATATTTATAGTTAAAAATATTAAACAAAAAAGTAGGTATTATTTCGGCAAGTTATGCCAAATAATGTCAATTTAATAAAAAAAAAAATAAAAGGTGAAAATATTAAAAAACACACAAAAATTGTGGGATTTTTATTAATAGTTATGTTATCCCTCATTTCAATTAGTATGGTTAGTGCAATAGATTCCCATAGCATCATGCAATATGATAATGATGTTTCTGCAAAATCTTTTGATAATTTAACAATTCCAGAAAATAATACAAGTTCTGATAATGCCAATACAACAAATGACGATAATGAAACCGATGAAAATAATTCCACAGATGAAAATGAAACTGAATTTGAAGACTTTATTGATGACGATGAAGAAGGTAGTGATAATGTCAGCAGTGTAAATGACGATTTACTCGGTGCAAATTCATCTGATAAAGGTGCAAGTAATAATCCTTCTACAGATAATGCGCAAAATGTAAAAGAAACTGCTTTACATCAAACTGGTAATCCGTTACTACTTTTATTAACTGTTTTCATGGTTACAGGTTCCATCATATTTAAACGTGAAAAATAAAATTTAAAAATTTTATTTTTTTTATTTTATTACATCTGATTAATTGTATATTCGATTTAATTTCTTAATTTTCAATTTGATAATCTCATAATGCTTTTTTTATTCAGTATTTTATTAATACTTTTCTTTACTTATATTGTCTAAATTTTCACATATGATAATTCATAAATAAAATTATTATTAAAAGAGAAATTTTTAATAAAGTATATAATGATTGTTTATTCAGAAATTGAATTAACCTGAATAATTAAAAAATAGTTGAGTGTCCGCCAAAACTCAAAAATTAATTTTTGACAAACACAAATAATGCTTCAATTGTAAAAAATAAAGAAAATGTTGCCTAGATGAATTTGCTTTTGGCGGACACCCAGTTAAAAATAAAAAAATGCAGCTATTAGATAAGAAAAATTAAATTTTTATGCAATATAATCAAAGCGTATAGTATAATTGAACAAAAATACTGATAATTAATTTGACAGACCTAAATCATATATCTTTATTTATAAATACTAACAAAATTATTAGCATATGCTAGGAGGTATTAAAATGAAGAAGAGATATATTTTGTTCTTGTTATCAATATTTTTGATGGCTATAATTGTATTAGGTTCAGCTTCTGCATTTGACTTTGGTTCTTTATTTGGTGGAGATAATTCTTCAGAAGCTCAAAATGTTACTATTGATGGTGTTGATTTTCAAATTCCCGCAGGTTATACTGAAAATGAAAAATTAGCAATAAACAATCAAACTAACAGCAGTGCCGGCATTACATACACATCAAATGGAAAAACTTTTACAAATGATGATAATGATGTTATTTCCATTATTGTAGCTTTGTATGATGGACAAAAAGTTGATGATGAGTTTGCAGGATATTTAGGTGGAAATAAAACTACATACAATGGTCAAACTGGTTATTTGCTTGAAAATTCAAACATTTACATGTTTAATTATGCAAGGGATGGAAAATTAGTTATAATTACATCTACTGACGGTTCTATTTTTAAAGATGTAGTAATTTAATCTGTTTAATTTTTATCTAATGTTGCTCATTAGATATTATTTTTTTTATTTTTTTAGTATTTCAAAAATACGATTTAAATTTAGGGATTGTTTATGCATATAACTTAAATTTTAGTTAAAATAACTTATACATAACTAACATGTGATTTAATGTCTTTGATAATTTGGTGATTAATGTATAAATGAAAAAAATAAAAATGTGAGAATAAAAGTTATTCCTCTTTATTATCTTTAAATAGTTCAGCTATGCCTGCAACTGAAGATAAAACACCACTTGATTCAAATGGTAAAAATACTTTTGAAGCTTTTCCATTAGCAATCTTTTCTAAAGATTCCAAGTATTTGATAGCTATAAGGCCATCATCAGGATTTCCTTCATGAATTGCAGCATATACTTTTTCAATAGCTAGAGATTCACCTTCTGCTCTTAAAATTGAAGCTTGTTTATCTGCTTCAGCCATTTTTTTAATAGATTCTGCTTTACCTTCTGCTTCTAAAATAGCGGCTTGTTTATCTCCTTCAGATTTTTTAATTTCGGACTGTTTGTAACCTTCAGCTTCGAGAATTGATGCTCTTTTCATTCTTTCTGCTTTTCATTTGTTTACTCATTGCTTCTACAATGTCTTGTGGAGGTTCGATTTTTTGTATTTCTACACTACTTTACTTCCCCATTTATCTGTAGCTTCATCTAATACATCACGTAATTCCGCATTAATCATTTCACGGGAAGTTAATGTTTCATCGAGTTCTAAATCTCCGATTATGTTTCTTAAATTTGTTTGTGCAAGTTTTGTAATAGCTTGGTAAAAATTAACTACATTATATTTGGCATTAAATGCATCTACAACTTCATAAAAAATTACACAATCAACAACAACTACTGTATTGTCCTTTGTAATTACTTCCTGAGGAGGAACATCAACTACTTGTTCCCTTAAATCTACCTTTTCTAAATTTTCAAAAAATGGAATTAATACAACCACACCACTTGAAACTGTTCTATTATATTTTCCAAGTCTTTCAACAACACCTTTTTCATAGGGTCTGAGAATTTTAATGTATCTAAGACCTATAATAACTAAAATTATAATTATAATTAATTATTTCTAAAAACATTTTAAATCACTTCTATTCTACAATTAGTTTAATACTTTCTATTCCGCACACTTTAACAATATCTCCAATATTCACATTATTTTTTGCATAAGCAGACCATTCTTCTCCACTTACTTTTACAATAATGTTTTCATCATCAATTTTACGGATAACTTTAGCTTCTTTTCCTATTAATCGCTCAGCGGTTGTCTTTTTATTAGTTTCAGGTGTAACTTTAATTGAGAATTTTTTAGTATAAGCTAGTAAAATTATTGACACAATTAAAAAAGCTCCAAATTGAGTATAAAAATCAAAATGCAAATAATTCAATATAGCCGCAATTAAAGAACTTACACCAAACCACAATAAAATAAAACTGCCTGTGAGCATTTCCAATGAAAAAAATACAATAGCTAAGATTATCCAAATAAAAATTTCCATTTTAATCACTTGATAATTTATTGTTAAATATCTTTTCTATCATATTTAACTGTTTTTTAATTATTATAGATATCTATCTAAGAATGGCTATTTCAAAAACTTAGGTGATTTAAATATCTGCAAGTTTTTTATTAAAAATTTTTTCTTAATATTTGGAGTTATTTTTATAATTTAACGCTAATTAATCCATTATTTTGAAAAATTTAATGAATAGATTAATCGAAAAAATTAGTTATCACACAAGTTTTTGAAAGAGCCATCTAAATTTAATTTTCTAATGATTCAATATGGGAGGAAAATTAAAAAAAATCCGCCAACGCCATTCATGTTTAACATGCCAGCTGAACTGTTATTATCTCTCTTTTTAAAAATCTGAATTTTTATAATCTCTTCTTTTAGTTGAATTTCATCTGTCAATTTCTTTAGTTTGATTTTCATTGGCTATTTTTTCATAGCGTCTAAGGAATGCCACACACAATATAATTTTATGGAATAATTGATGATGATTTAGACAGATACCGGAATGATTGGAACTGTCAACTACTAATGAGATCTAGGAGTCTATAACACGCCAATCCAGAATCCATAGACAAAGAAATAATTTCTTAATGGTTTCGGTAGGTTTTTCAAGAAGGTTTTTTTCGATTTTATTGTTTATATTTATTATATTTTTGTCTGTAAATTGATTTATGAAATGCAATTTTCAATAGCATTTGTGTTGAAAGTTTTATAAATAGAATATTTGTGTTAAAATCCCATAAATTTAATTATTTACCAATCTTTTAAATCTTGATAAGTCATATTAACATTAAGGGGAGTCAAACTTGGTCTTTTTTCAACTATTAATGCATACCCATCACTATTTTCATCATATTCTTTAACAAGACCAGAAGTAATCATGATTAAATCGTCGTTTTTTTGATTCTCTTCCAATGGATAATTAAATATTTCCGCTTTTTCCTTATCATTATTATCTATAACATTTTTATTAAGCATTTTAGGAGCTAAATGTGTAATTTTAACACTTTCCGATTCATAATTTGTTGGCACATTTAAGTTAAACAAATCAACTTCTTTTGGAAATCCGTCATTAATTATTTTTAAAACTAAATCATGGAGAACTTTCTTTGCTAAAGTAAAATCATAATCCACATACCATTCACCATTCATATCTTTCTTATATGATGTTTTAGGATCTATGAATAATGAAGTTGCAATTGCAGGAATGCCTAAACTAACTGCTTCTAAAGCAGCGCAAACTGTACCTGATGAAGTAATATCGCAACTTATATTAATTCCAGCATTAATTCCCGTTATAACCAAATCAGGCTTTTCGTTCATTACATAATCTGAACCAACAATAACACAATCAGCGGGACTACCTGAAACAGAATAAGCCAAACTACCATCATCAAGTTTGCAGGAATTAATTTTTAAATGTTTAAATAATGTTAGACGACGACCGACACTGCTGTTATTTTTATCGGGAGCTACAACCACAACATTGGCTATATCTTCAACAGCTTGCTTTGCAGCCAGTATCCCTGGTGCGAAAATACCATCATCATTAGATATTAAAATATTCATAATATCAAAACCTTAAATTGTATTAATATTATATTTAATTTTATAGTTAAAAAAATTATTTTTTATTGGAGCCGAATTAACAGACTTTAATTCAAATTTTCCTGTTTAGTGATGCTGAAATAACTCTTTTTTAGCGTGAATTATAAAAATTTAATCTCTAATAGTTAATTAGAGATTTAATTGCTATTTTTATAATTAAACAATTCTAAAATGATTTTAACAATTCATATAACCTTGGAATTGCTTGTTCAAATTTAACTCCATAGGTATGATTTTCATCACCTATTGTTTTTTCAATAGATAGTTTAGTAAATTCACCAGCTATTTTTGCTGCTGAAGCTGGAGATTTACCTATCATTGTTGATCCTACAAAAGATGAAGCGAATACGTCCCCAGTTCCATGGGATACATAATCTATTTTTTCATTATACACCATTTCACAACTAAGTTCTTTTTTATCAAGGATAACCATTCCTAGTTCATCTTCTTTATGAGTATCCCCTTTTAGAATAACATGTCTTTTTGTAAAATCAGAAAGCTCATTTGCCATTTCCAACATTTCATCATGTGAAAATTCTTCTTTCCAAGGTTTATGCAATATATAACAGGCTTCAGTAGTGTTTGGAAGTATATAATCACCTAATTTACAAAGTTCAGCCATTTTATCTGCAAAATCTTGGTCAAAACCATTATAAAATTCACCATGGTCAGCCATAGCCGGATCAACAAACACGAGTCCGTCAGGTTTTAATCTAGAATCAATAATGTCTTTAATATAATCTAATTGTTCTGCTGATGCAATAAATCCTGTGTATATGGCATCAAAATAGATCCCTTCACTTTCCCAATGTTTTTTGATATTTGGGAGATCTTCTGTTAAATCTCTAACTGTATATCCTGTAAAACCGGATGTGTGTGTAGATAAAACTGCAGATGGAAGAATAGCAGTTTCTATTCCGAAAGCAGAAACAATAGGTAGTGCAACTGTTATTGAGCACTGTCCAAAACAAGATATGTCCTGTATAGTTAAAATTTTTATATTATCCCTCATTTTCTAACCTTAAAATATTTTTAATTTTATTGGTAATATACTTTTATTTTCCTTTTACTATATATATTTTTAATTTTATTTTTATAAAAAGAATTATTAAAGCGATTATAAAAAAAACAGTGTTATTAAATTGGAGACAGTATTTTAAAACATTAATTGTTAATATTGCTGATAAGAATATCCATTGTAATTTTATTGTCCTAAGCATTATGAAAATTTAGGTATGCCTAAATATTTATATAGTATTTAAATATACTATTATATGACCCAAAATAACAAGGAGGTAAAATTATGAATTTAGAAGGCGTAGAAAAAACCATGTTTTTAACATTATTTGCAAAAGCACAGCATTCAAAAGAAAAGAACCATAAGTTTTACGACAGAAAAGCAATAGAAGTAGTATCAAAAATCGATTATGATTTTACACTGGCCGACAACGACAGATTTATGAAATATGACGTAATAGCAAGAACAATATTGCTTGATGAAATGGTATCTGACTACATTGGAACACATCCACACTCAACAATTATCAATATTGCCTCTGGAATGGATACAAGATTCGATAGAATCGATAACGGTTTAATAAGATGGTATAATATTGATTTAGAAAACTCAGCTAATTTACGGCTTAAATATATAAGGGATAGTGAAAGAGTTAAAACTCTTGCATACTCTGCAATGGATCCTAGCTGGCCCAATGATATTAGAATAGAAAGCGGCAATGTTTTAATAATAATTGAAGGCCTAACCATGTATCTGCAAGAGAATGATATTTCAAATATGTTAAAAATAATATCTGACAATTTCAGACATTGCACAATATATGCTGAAATAATGCCTCCGGTTTGTCTTGAAAACATGGCTAAATCATTTGAACAAACCGATTCTGAATATATGTGGGGTGTTGCTGAAGGTTCTGAATTGCTGAATATTAATTCTAACTTTAAATGGATTCGTGATGTGAATTTGTTTGAAGGAATGGATAAATATAAACCAATAATCAGGTTAGTTTCTTGGTTACCATTTTTAAGAAGAAAAATGGATTATATTGCTGTTTTAGAAAAATGAATGATTGTTTTAAAACAATTATTCAGTATTTTTTTAGAAAAATTTTGTTAAACTCAGTTTAGCCGGAACCGGTTGTGTTTCAATCCAATTCTTTTTTTTAAATTAATATTATGTAGTAGTTTTTAAATCTAATTCTGTTGTATAAATGATTGTCCTAATGAAAATAGGTTCCATTTCTGCATTATCTTAAAAAATGCTTTTTCAAATTCTTTAATTGTGTTGAAATAATCATAACTAAATGATATTGGGACAAATTAAACACTTCCTTCAAATAACTCCAAATAATGAATAAAAAAGTATTTTATAGGCCATCTACATAAATAGCAATAGATTATTTTATTATTAAATTGGATGAGAGTTATGAATATCGGAAAGTTAGTTGGCAATACGCCACTGATAAAAATCAATTATGAATATGAAGGCAGATTAAGCAGTATTTACACTAAACTTGAATTCTACAATTATTCTGGAAGTATAAAAGACAGAATTGCATTATACATTATTGAAAAAGAAAAAGAAATCGGCAATTTAGTTGATGGCCAATCAATAATTGAAGTTACCAGTGGAAATACAGGTATTGCTTTCAGTGCTATTGGCGCTCTTTTTGGCCATGAAGTTCATATTTTCATGCCTGATTGGGTATCAATTGAGAGAAGAAAACTTATTGAAATGTATGGTGCTCAGGTTCATCTTGTATCCAGAGATGAAGGTGGATTTAAAAAAGCTCTTGAACTTGTTGACAAGTTTGCAAAAGAAACAAATGCATATAGACCTCTTCAATTTGATAATGAATTAAATATTGAAGCTCAATATGAAACAACCGGTCAGGAAATAACTGATGCTATCCCTGAAGTAAACGCTTTTATATCAGGCATTGGAACTGGTGGAACACTTATGGGAATTGGAAAAAGAATCAAAGAGCATAATCCTAACGCTAAAGTGTTCGCCCTAGAACCTTCTACATTATCAATCCTTAAGATGGGAATGGAAAAGGGGAATCATTTAATTGAAGGCATTGGTGATGATTTTATTCCAAGAATAGTTGATAAAGATTTAATTGATGATATTGTTTTAATTCATGATTATGATGCTATTAATATGTCTAAAAGATTAGCTAAAGAATTTGGCTTGGGAATTGGCATTTCCAGTGGAGCTAATTTTTTAGCTGGAGTATTAATGGATAATGATGATATGACCATGGCTACTGTTTTTCCAGATGACAACAAAAAATACATTACCACTAAATTATCTGAAGAAATTGATGATAATCCGGAATTAATTTCAAATAGAATAAGGCTAATTGATTTTGAAGTAATTTAAACACTTTGCTAGATTAAATAATTTTAGCAACAACATACTCTTCTAGAAAAACAAATAATACTTTTGCTTTTCTACCTTCATTTACCTTATTTTTAATTTGAGATGCACTTTTAGCACCTCTCATTAATGTATAATCGCTGTTAGCAACATAACCTATTTTTTCACCATCCAAACAAACGGCAATTGCATCACCATCATGTTAATTATCCTCTTCTCTAACCAAACTAACAACAAGGCCTTCTGAAGGTGTAAAATTATAAAAATAGCTTCCAGTAATATTTATCAAAGTATCTGTCGTGTTATTTAAATATTCGATTTGATTTTCCAGCTCTTTTAGTTTATCAAATTCCTTAAAAGCAATCAAATAATATCTTCTAGCTCCATAAATCTTCTAAGATCTCCGCCTTTAAAAAATAAAATTCACTTAAATCTTCACCTTCAGGATGTATTTCCAATGATTTATTGATCAAATCTAGGGCCTTTTCATATTCAGCATCTGGAAAATAGCTGACTTTAGCATATTTATATAATGTATTTGCTTTATTTGTTTTTACTTCATCACATTCATGCAACATTAATGATTTATCATAACATTCAATTGACTCATCATATCTCGATAAATTATCTAGAATTATTGCTTTGAGATTCCAGTTTTTATAATCATTTTCAATTTTAAGAATTTCATCTATCAGTTCAACGCTTTGCTGAATTTTTGTTCCGCTATCAATTGATTCAAGTTTGAGGTTTTTGAAAAGTTTAATCTAGATTGATAGGTATTGTCCCTGTTAGGAGATTGTTTTTTCCTCTTCATTGCAATCAACTAAAAATATTTCAAAATTTAATTCATTATTGCATTTTTGGCTATTTGAGGTGTTCCAAGGATATGTTTACATCATCTAACATGTTTTTCCAAGTGTTAATCGTTTAGCAGTTCCATCCATATTATCCTAATTAAGGTTTAAATTATCCACTGCATTTATTAATTCTAACATATGCCTATCTTTTTCATATTGAGGGGCAAAGCTATATTCTTCAAAGTAAAATGCAGGTATTCCATTTTCATTCAATGGAATAGTTAAATAAGGTCCGCTGGTTGTTGATTGTGGAGCATAATATGTAATATTTTCACAGTTTTGAGAAACATTATCTGCATATTCCGCACCCATACATTCTTTCAGTGGACAAAATACAAATGTTTTAAAATCGTATGCTCCAATATTTGAATGAACATCAACAGCCAATTCATAATCGCCATTTACAATTTCTGGATATACATATTTATAAGCCAAATTTTGCCCGTTTTGTCTACCTGGATTTTCATAATTATCCAGCCCATCACCATAATAGCCAACATCTTCCGTTATATTAATAACATAAATATCATAACAATAATTAAGATTGGACATATTTGGAAGTATTTCAACTAATGTTTCATGGGTTAGATGTTCTAATGGGTGCATTCCAACCACATAAGCTATTTTCTTAGAATTTGGATTGCCTATATTTTTTATTACTTCAACGCTGCCAGGTTCATCTGAATTATTCGCTATAGTTTCCCTATAGGATTTACCATTTGAATTTGATTGATTATTAAGAGTAGTGATAATGAGCAGACAAAATATTAAGATTATAACTATCAGTATTGTAATAATTATATATTCTTTTTTCATATCCAACAACTATAAATCATAATGAATATTGTGTAATTTATATAAACATACAGAACTACTTGAAGGAAATGCGTAAATCATATAATCAAGCTCTTCCAAGGTTATTTTCTTGTTAATAATAAATGCAAACATATTAACTATGTTTTCAGCTTCAGCAGAATATACTTCAGCACCTACAATTTGCAAGTCCTTATCAACAATCACCTTAGCTTCAGCGGTTGAATCGTTTTTAAGAACTGGTGAGTATGATCTTCCATATTTTATTGTGTGAACTTCATAGTCATCACTTTCCTCGCCGACATAAGCCGGCACTCCAACAGTTCCAATTCTAGGAATGGTGTATGCTACTGCAGGAATTACAGGATATGTAATGTCATCAGCTTCACCCAGCAGTTCCTTTGCAAGATATTTAGACTGATGTATTGCAACGGTTACGAGCTTAGCAACATTTGCATCTGCAACGTCCCCTGCGGCATATATATTTGGCACTTCAGTTTGCAAGTGTCCATTTACCTTAATTCCACTTCCCTTATAAGTCAGTCCGACATTTTCAAGACCTATATCTTCCACATTAGGAGTTCTGCCTATTGCAGAGATTACATAATCTCCAGTTAAGCTTAATCCACTTTCACAGTTAACAGTAAATCCATTTTCATAAGCAACATTATCAATTTTAGCTTCAGGATCTCTTAAGAATTCATCTGAATTCATTGCACTTGTAACATTTAATAATTTAGCTTCAGGATTTTCAATTTCAACATTACTTATTATTTCTGAAACATTTTCTCTAAAGTGGAAACGAATATTTTTCTCCTTTAGAATTTCAATAACCTTTTGTACATATGGTTGGTGGAAGTATTTTAAGGCCATATCCCCTCTAATTATTACATCGGCACTAAGTCCGGCTTCCGCCATAATTGATGCGAACTCCATTCCAACAAAACCGGCGCCAATAATTATTGCATGTTTTGGAAGCTCTTCTATATCCAAATAATCATTGCTGTCATGCAAATATTCTTTTCCGGGAATATCTGGAATTATGGGTTTTAATCCGGTTGCTATTACAATTTTATCTGTTGTAAATTCTTTATTGCCTACTTTTACAGTATGCTCATCTACAATAATACCTTTCCCATGGGCTACATCAAGATCATATTCATCGAATTTATTATCTAGAAATATTGACATGCCGGCTATTTTTTTACGTTTTAATTTCATTAAATCCTGCCAGTTAACCTCAAAGTTGCCTGCTTTTCCATAACCTTCAAAATTATCTGCTAGTGCTTTTATTTCATATGGCGAATCTATAATGGCTTTTGAGTTGCAACCTCTATTTGCACATGTCCCTCCATATAAACTTTCTTCAATGATTAAAACTTTAAGTCCGGCTTTTCTTAGAAAACGACCGCCTTGCCAAGCTGCATTTCCACTTCCAATATAAATAACATCATAATTCATAATTATAACCTCTAAATCTATAATCTGTCAAAAATGATATAAAATTATATCTGAAAATATAGTTTTTTTTATCAGAAATAAGTTCACAGATAAACCCATATACATTCACATTTTAATAAATACTATTTATTTTCAAAACATTAAGGATAATGTAAAAATTGATTCATTAAAATAATAGTTTTATTCCTGACTTCCATTTTTATGAGGGATAAATTACAGCATATTTCTTGAAATTATGCAATAGCACACCGAGATTACACACATTTTATGAAAAAATTTCCGCGAAAGCAAAAGTTCAAGTGAAAAATAATATTAATGGAAACATGCTAAAAATAAGAACAAATCTCTTAAAATGATTATTAAGATAAAACAAACAAAAATTTCCATAGGATTTCTACAATGTTAAAAATAGATTAGAAAAATTTTGGCATAAACCAAATTTTCCAATGAAAAATTATTTGTTTCTACAACATCCGAAAAAGAAATTTCTAATTTTTTTAGTTTTAGATTTTTTTTCTTCCTCTCTTTTTTTCTCAACTTCATGCATTTTTTTTCTTGCTTCAGCCATATTGTCCATGATTTCACCTCTAATAAAATATAACATATATTATATTTATTGAAATATATATACTTACTTATCCAATTAAAATAGGGAATAGTGAAAAAATAAAGATTATCCGACGTTGCATATTATGCCTGAAAACTATCTCAGAGAACTGATTTGATAAAACAAAATAATTATTCGGTTTTATTGCCTAAAATATCTAAAAAAATACAATTAACGAATTATATAACAGATAAACTGATCCAACAATAATAAGTATGGCAAATATTTTTGGAATATGCCTTGTTTTTGAAATCAACTTTTCCAAATCTATTTTTGAAATTAGATAACTTAAAACTAATAATGTCACAGCAAAACCTATGGTGTATACAATAAGATTCAATACAACATAAAAAACATCAGCAGAACTTACAAGTAATGAAATTAAAGATATCAGATATCCGCCATAACATGGCGCCCATGCAATAGATGTTAAAACACCAAGGAAAAATGAATTATTAGTTTGTTTTGATTTTAAATTAAACGAATAATCAAACAACATCAAAATCCCAGCCATTAACAGCACAATAGCTGAAATAACTCTAACATACGAAATATATGAATATATCAGTGATGTGAAAAATCCGGTTAAAAAAATTATTGCTATAAATATACTTATAAAACCAAATAGAAAAGATAAAATGTCCTTTGTTCTTAAATTAAGACTGACACTTACAAAAATCGGTAAAATTGGCAGAATACAGGGAGTCAATATTGATATTACTCCTGTGGTAAATGAAATCAATGGAAGAATTTCCATTTAAATCTCCCTTAAATCATCTAAAAATTGATTAAGTGAAACATAACCCTGAATTCTATAAAGTTCATCACCATTACTGTCTAAAATAACAGTAGATGGAGTTCCATATACATGATACTGACTGGCAAGAAATGCTTGTTTGTTTATATCAGCTTCAACAACAATATACTTTTCATTTAATTGTTTTTGAACATCTGAATTTGCTAAAACCTCATCTTTAAACAAATCACAGTAATAACAATTATCCTGACTAAAAACTAACATTACTGATTTATTTTGCAATTTAGCATCCTTTAAAGCTTGCGTAACATTATCTGTAATATTTAAATCATTACTACTTTGATTATCACCTACACTAACAAATATGATTAGTACAGATAAAAGCAATATGGCTGCCAATAAGTATTTTAAATGTTTCATGTTTAATAATGTTCATTAATATTATTTAAATGATATATAAAAAAAATAAAAAGAAAAAAAAGTAAATTTAGAATTCGATACCGGTATAAATACCTTTTAATTTAAATGATTTGGTATTCCAATTAGAAATACTTCCTAAAGAATTTCTTGAACTTGTTGCATCAGCAACAGTCCATTTACCATCAATTAACACTTGAGTCCATACATGTCCAAATGTACTTCCGCTTGAGAATTTACATGTACCATGAACGTATCTAGCATGTATATCAGCAGTCCTAAACATTGCTACAAGTAAATGTGAGTGATCTACACAGTTTCCTGTCTTAAATTTCAATGTTTTAACAGCTCCATATTTAGTATTATAATAGAAACTATAGGAAATTGTTTTTTTGACATAATTAAATATTGCCTCAGCTTTATCTGAAGTGCTTGATAGACCACTAGTTAAAGATTTTACTAATTTTTTAATGGTTGGATTATCAACTTCACAATGTGTAGTTGACTTAAGATATTTGCTTAAACTAGTTTCAGTATTTATCTCATTTAAACCAGTGCCAGATTGTGAACTAGAAGATCCGCCTGTAGTATAACTAATTGTAACATAATTTGGTAAACGATTATTGCTTCCATAAAATGTTAAAATTCTAGCAGAAGATTCGACCAATTCATCATATATTATTTTACCAACAGCAGATGAAGCAAAATTAGGTGCTTGTTTATTATCAGTTATATAATTTACAACATTATTAGCTACCTTTAAAAAATTAGCTTTAGATAAACTTTGCGAATTTATTTCGTCACCTAATGGAGAGGCAGGTGCATTAACATTACTGATATATGCAATATCATTTTTATTAGAATTGCCTAATTGACAAATGGCTTTATTCATCAAATATAAGAATTCAGGAACTGTAAAAGTAATTCCACCAGATTTAACCGTACTCGGTAATTTCTTATTGTGTTCATAATAAGATTTTAAACTAGCTGCTGATTTAACAATGTTAGCAACAGATACTGATGATATCTTTTTCACTACAAGACTAGTTGTACCTGAACTTGGAGCTGACATATCATTCCCATCAAAGCTATATGAAGCAGTGTAATTACCAATTGCAAAACTTATACTAAATGTTGCATAACCTCCTGAAGAAGTCCTAGCACTATAAGTTTTTGAATTTACAGTTAATTTAACAATTTCACCTGAAAGAGCTTTACCCTTAGAGTCAAGTAACAATATTTTACAACTTTTTGTACCTTGATAAAATGAATTAGGACTTTTCCAAGACATAGAAGTAGCGCATCTTTCAACTACATCTATAGTTGCAGATCCGGTTTTTGCATTAACTTTAGAATCAGCCTTATTAGTGTAATATATTGTATATTTACCAATAGCCAAATTAATCGGAAGTGAAACAATTCCGTTACTGTCTGTCGTTTTTGTATATGAATTATTATTTACAGAAATTATAACAGTTTTTTTAACAAGTGGAACACTTCCAGAAGTTAAAGCAACTTTAAATGGAGTTCTTGCACCATGGCCAAATGTTCTTGCACTTTTAATCGTGAAAGTAGGTGTTTTACTTGGTAAAATATAAACCTTGTTTTTAGCACTAGATCCTTTATAATATCCAGATTTTGAAAATTTATACTTAATAGTATATGCACCAGAACCAATGGAAGAAGGTAGTTTAATTTCAGCATCACCATATTTATTGGTTTTATCCGTGTAGGTTTTACCATTTATTTTAAACTTAACAACCTTACCCTTTAGTTCATAACCATAGTTATCCCGCAATTTCACTTTAATTTTTTTAGAATCCTTTTTAAGGAAAGTATAAGTTTTCGTGGTTAAGGATGTTTTTGCTGATTTGATAACTTTAACATTTTTAGTTATAGACAATCCATCCCTATTGTAAACCTTAATTTTATAAGTTCCTTTTTTAAGATATTTTAATGATAATTTAGCTATTCCCTTACTATCTGTTTTTACGTTGTATTTTTTACCATTAATCTCAAATCTGATATACTTTTTAGCTAATACGTCACCATTACTTTTGTAAAATTTAGCAGTGAATTTCTTACTGTCTAAATAAACTTTGTAAACATTATCTGCAGTAATTGTAGGCAATATTTTAAAAGTAGTGGTTAAATTATAGCCAGTTGTTGGATTTGAAGCAACAACTTTGTATGTTCCAGGCTTAAGATTAATATCTATGGAAGCCACACCATTATTATCAGTTTTTTTATTATATATAACCTTATTCACCGTAATTTTAACATTGACATTCTTTAATGCAATTCCATCAGCATCTAGGAATGTTACAGTATATTTAGTGCTTCCCTTATAATATTTAGTAACATCTTTAGAAATGACTGTTTTAGACACATCAATAGATGAATCATTATCACCACTTGTCAAAACATTACTGTTCTCAGTGTTAGTTGATAAATTACTTGAAGTATCGGATTGTAATACATCACCGGATGTATCATTATCAACGGCAGATTCATATGCCTCAACAGTTAATTCTTGTGAATAACTGTCATTTAGATTGGTAGTATAAGAATCTGTAGTATTTACATCACTTCCATATATTGAACCAATAGATAATGCTGTAATCAGCACAAAAATCGAAGTGAGCAATATTTTATTGTTCAAAATATTTTACCTCCATAACCATGTCGAGAACTTAATCTCGTACAGTTAAATTTTTTATTAAATATCTTATATAAACCTTTTTATTAGCTAAATAGTTTTAAATGGGTTCAATTTTTAAAAATAAGATTGATACCATATTAAAATAAAACATTGAAGTAATGTATACCTGAATTAACCTATAAAAAAATATTACCATAGGAAATTATTTTTAAAGCTACTGATTTATCTAAAAGTTAGGCAAATTAAACAGGATTTCATGATATCAGAAATCATGAACTTTAATATAACTTTGATAAAAATACCAAAAAGTACATTATCGAATTTAAAATTTAGGAAAGCAAAGTAAGATTTAAAGGAAAATAAGAATTTTAAGAAATATTAGAAAAATGCTCGATTTTAGCTAATTTTAAGTTAATACAGAGTTTTTTAATCAATTTTTGAGAATATATAAAAAGTGCAATATTTACAATATTTTATTTAATACGTCTTCTACTCATAATGTCTTCATCATGAAATTTTCTATTATCATGATATTGCCTGGTGACAGGTTCCTCATTATCATAGCTTCTAGCTTCATAGCGGATATTAGAATGTCTTTCATCGCCATGAACTCTTTCATATCTCTCATCAACATAATAGTCTTTTGGAAGAGACCCCTCATTATGATAATTATCATTAACATATTCCCTTGAAGCTGGTCCATCATAAACTCTATTGGAATAGATTCTATTATCAATAGATCTCCTGTTAACATGTCTTCTACCAATAGGCATTTCATTGTTAGTTATAATAGGTTCTTTATATGTCAGATAAAGGGATACAATCCATGTGAGAATTGAAATATAATGAAAAAAACCAAATAAAAACATTCCCAGTAAATTGCAGATTACTCCAATAGCAAATAATCCTATGCCTTTCTTGGCATTACCTAGATAAACAAAACCCATTCCAGTAAATAAGAATGATAAAATCATTGCACTTGTTCTACTTTTTTCACTCATGTTTTTACCCAATATATCATTTTAAAAAAATTATATAATCCTTATTCTATTTAAATTTATATTTAAATTAATCGTTAATGTATAAATTTAATTGAGATAAATCCCCCTAAACTAAAAAATAAATTCAAGTTAAAACATGTTGTGGGAATCACACTCCTAGTATAGTAAACCATTCAGTTATTTTATATTATAGTTAATTACTAAACTTTTGGTATAAATGTTTCGAGCCATTTGTCATGAACTTTTGTTCCAGAAATCGATTTATTATATGTTTTTATAGTTAATTCTTGTAGAAATTCTTTTGATTTAAGGTAATAATGTTTTATTTCTTTTTTCATTTGTCTCCATATTTGTTCGATTGGATTTAGGTGAGGAGAGTATGGTGGAAGGTATATTAGTTCAATATTAAGATATAATGCTATTTTTTTTTGATAAATACGGATTTGTGGACATTGTAATTATCTAGAATTAAACATATTCTTTGTTCGGTTTGTATTTTTGTTATTATGTCTTCTTTTTGTAATAGGTTTAATGTTATTTTTCTTCTTATTTCTCTTCTTTTTTTCACATTATTGAGGGATTTTCTATTGCAGTGTTTTTCCAATGATTCTAGCGATTGTGGATGTGGTATTGTCTTTATATTTTTTCTAATGTTTTTAAAATTTTTGCTGTAAAAATTTCATTATTTTCGTTATTTTCCATTAATAATTTGTTTATGTCTTCATCAGTTAGATTAACATCGGATATTATTTTGTTTAATATTTTTACTGTATTTTTCATTGTTAGTATTTGCTACTCTTAATTCTAAAAGTGCTATTGTAATTTCTGGTGCTGTTGATGAATTTGTGATTGTGATGGTTGAATTTACATTTATTGTTAGTGATCCTGTGGCGTTGATTTTGAATTTGTATGGATTTACAGTTTGTGTGTGTTTTGTTCCTTGTTTATATAGTGATTTTTGAGTATAGGGTTCATTTTGGAATGATGCTTCATCAAATAAGACTATAATATCATTTGTTGTTACATTATATTCTTCTAAGTTTTTTTTTAACTGTTCTTCAGCATCTTTTGGGGATTTTGAAAATTTAGGATATGCTTTGCTATATAAAATTGTATTCTAATTTCTTTATAATTTTTCCTATTTGCTTTAAACTATAATCTACATTGAATTTTTCATTAACAAGTTTATGTACGTCTTTCATTGAAATATTGGGTGTTTTTTCAATGATTTTGTCTAATTCAATTAGTTGATCATAAGTTAATTTTGATGGTCTTCCACCACCAAAAGATGGTTTTAAACCTTCTAATCCTATCAGATTCACATGTTTTAATCCATCTGTGAACTGTTTGGTAGGATTTTTCCAATATATTTGCGGCATTAGTTATGGTATTTCCTTCACTAACTATTTTGACTGCAATTAGCCTTTGATAATACCTATGGTAAGCCACACAATTGCTGATTTCTTCATCCAAAGCGATTTTTGTCATTTTGTTAAAAACATTAATTTTAGATTTTCCAGACATATTTTATAATTTATCCGACATCTATAATAAAAGTTTGGTTAGTAACTATAATAAAAATATTTTAGAACAAATTCTATGAAATTATTTAGAAAGAAAAATCATTTTATGAAAATTGGCATGATCTAAATAGTATAAACTTTTAGAGAAAAACTATAATAAAAAAGGTTAAAAAAATAAGGAAGTGTTGGTGGTTCCTTATTCTTTTTTTTTATTTGATTGTTATTGTGTTTTTTATTTTTGATTTGGTGTATTGTGTGTATATGTTGTATTTGCCTTTTTTTAGGTTTTTGATTTTTAGTGTGGCTATTCCTTTTTTGTTTGTTAGTTTTTTGTATTTTTTTCCTTTGAATTTAAATGTTATTTTCTTTTTTGCTTGTGGTTTTCCTTTTGTGTTTACTAGTTTTGCCTGGAATTTTGTTGTTTTTGTTTTTTTCTTTATGATGTTTTTTGCTGTTAGTACTGGTTGGATTGTGATTTTATTTTTTGTAATGAATTTGCCATATTTTGTGGTTATAGTGTGTGTTTTTGGTTTTTGTGTGATTTTTAGGCTTGCATATCCATTTTTGTCTGTTTTTTTACTGTATGTTTTTCCTGATATTGTGAATTTTACTGTTTTTCCAGCGCCTACATTTTTACCATTTGCATGTATTATTTGTACTTTAAATATTCCACCCATGAAATAAATATTCATGTTTTTATTTTTTGTTATGGGGAATTTTAAGATTTTTACCATGGATTTAAAGGTGCTTGGACCATAATCTTTATCTCCATTGAATTTAGCTATTATTGAGTATTGTCCAGGTTTTTGTTTGAGAAGTATAGTAGCATAGCCATATTTGTCTGTTTTTAGGTTGTATTTTTTATTTTTGATTGTGATTTGAAGATTTTTATAAATTAAAGGTTTTCCTTGGTAGTCTGTTAATTTTACCTTATATTTTGTCCCATCATTATAAAACATATACACATTATTAGAATTTAAATAAGAATCACCAGTAATAATTAAATCATTAGTCAAATCATTACCATCTTTTTTATAAATCATTTTAATAGTGTGTTTTCCACTGTTTAAATTAGAAAAAGCAATATTCTTATTTATCCCACTATTAAGGATTTTATTACCATTTTCATAGTAATCAACATTGTAATTATTATTTTCGTAGTAAATTAAGTTATTAACAGTAACAGTGTTTGTATTTTTAGGACGAAATACACTAAAAGTACAAGCAAATATATCACCTGACTTAAACCAATAAATAACATTACCTTTAAATTTTTTAGCATGGTTATTAACAAAAGAACAATCCACTACCTTACCATTATCACCAGTCCAACAAACAGCACCACCATACATTTTAGCATGGTTATTAACAAAAGAACAAGCACTTAAAAAACCATTATCACCCCTCCAATAAACAGCACCACCATACCCATCTGCATGGTTATTAACAAAAGAACAATCCACTACCTTACCATTATCACCATTCCAATAAACAGCACCATCATCTTCATCTGCATGGTTATTAACAAAAGAACAATCCACTACCTTACCATTAGCACCAGTCCAACAAACAGCACCACCATACCATTTAGCATGGTTATTAACAAAAGAACAAGCACTTAAAAAACCATTATCACCAGTCCAACAAACAGCACCACCATACTCTGCATGGTTATTAACAAAAGAACAATCCTTTAATTCACCATTATTACCATTCCAATAAACAGCACCACCATACTCTGCATGGTTATTGTTAAAAGTGCAGTTTTTTATATTGCCTTGTGTTCCATGTAAGTAAATAGCACCACCAAGTTTACGTGCGTGGTTATTTTCAAAGTAACAATTTTCTAAATTAGCATTATCTCCCAACCAGTCAATGGCACCACCCCAATCTGTTTGAGTATTATTAGCATTTATGAATCTTATATTTTTTAATGTGACTTGATCGCCACCTATCCAGAATATTCGTGTAGCTAATTTTCCGTTAAGTACATGGTTTTTACCATCAATAGTTAAAGGTTTATTAATTATTATCGCATTATCTCCAAATACATATGTATAGTCTTTATTTAGAGTTATTGTACTACCAGAACTTGCACCATTGATTATGTTTTGCAAATCAGTAAATGTTGAAGTAGATCCTTTTAAATCGCTTTTGTTCATTTCAACATTTAATCTATCATTATCTTCAACTTCTAAAATTGTAGTATTTTCACTTAAATCTATTTCAGATGTTGCATTGTCTTGTGCTGAAACAACTGAAATAGATAAAAATATTAAAAATAAAAACACTATTATAACTTTATTTAAATTCTTAATCATTTTATATCAATCCTCCGGATCTTAATATTTTCATAATTAAATGAAATTGAATCAATATAATATTTAAATAATTAATAATGATTCTATACAATCATCTATAAATAATTAACTGTTCTGAATCAACCCAGTTAATTTAAGAAATTTATTTTTTAATTTTTAATTATAGTATTTTATTTTCTTATTTTTCTTATTTAAATCTTTTATTTGATATTGTATTAGTTTATATGATTTATTTTTTATTTTTTTACTTGTTTTATGGGTTTTTGATTATTTTTTTTGTTTTAAATTCGTTTAATTTGCTATGTGTAATTGGATGTGTTTACTTTAATAGTTTTTATATTTGTTTAAATTATTTTATGTTTGATTTTAATTTCAGGGAATATTTTGTGATGAAACTTGGGAAATAAATTAGGATAAATATGAAAAATCGAAAATATATAAAATATGATGATGGAAAAGTGCATTTTGTTCGTATTCGAAAAACTACTTTAGGAAGTATAATTAAGTATTCTTTCTATGATTGTGGTCGAACGACTGCTGTAGAGGCTATAAATTTTTATTAGAAGTGATAAGAAGGATAAAAATATGACTTTAACTAAATCCGATATTTCTCAAAGAAGAAAATTGCTTAATCATATTTGCTATGTTAGACATGAATGAAGACTTTATTGATGGAATTTACAATGATCCAGATAGACCTGGTCTTTATAAAGGATATTCAATACTGGCAGGTGATACTAGCATCTGCGATGCACCATAATATTGGATACAGTGAAAAACAACTAAAAGAATTAAATAATTCTCACCTCGATATATTAAAAAAGGAATTGATCAGATTTATCATGTATAGCAGATACACAAACAGATTTCATATTAACATCCACAATAACCAATAGCAGGATGGGACATGAAATTTTTTAATTTTTCATAGAATTTTTTATTTTAAAAATTTTTTGCAATAATTTTATTTTTCAGTTGTTTCTATTGTTTATTTTGTTGTATGTTCTTTTTAAGTTGTGTTTTGTTGTGTATAGTTTAAATTCTGTATTTATTTGTTTTAAGTCTGTTGTTGTGAATTTTGTTAGGTGTATGTTTTGTTTCATGTTTTGTAAATGGTAGTTTCTGCTGTTTTTTTTTTTTGAGCGTATTTTTGTAGATTTTTTTTGGGGGGCTTTTGTGGTTTTCTATTTTTCTTTGCATTTTTATTTTTATTTTTTTTGGGAAATGTTTTCCATAGTCGCTGATTATTCTGTATCGTTGTTTTTTTACTGCAATATTTTTGTACTGGGCAGTTTTTGCATTCTTTGGTTCAATGTGTGATTCTTGTTTTGTTTTTGTATTGGTATTCGCTTTTTTTCTATAGTGGTTGACCAATGGGGGGGCGGATATTGGTCATCATTTCGTGATCATAGTTGATAATTATCTTTGGAAAAATGGTTTTTTTTTTCGGACAATATTTACTATTTTTTTTCTTTTCTGGGTGTCCGCCAAAAATCTAAAATTAATTTTTGAAACTGATTAAAACTACTTTAATTCAAAAACAAAGAAAAATTTGCATCAAAAAAATTACTTTTGGCGAACACCCATCATAAAAATCTTGAATCTGGATCATTTACACTTAATTACATCATTTTTTCCAGGATTCTTTAAGCTTTTCTTCGAGTGTTTCAAGCTTTTTTGTAAATTTTTTTTTCAGGATTTTTCTTCTGGATTGTTTTAAGAGGTTTTTTTTTACTTGAAGCTCTCAATTTATCTTTGGTCTCCATCATTTTTAAGAGGATTTATTGATTTTCTCTTACTGTTTCTTGGAATTTTTCTTTGTTTGTTAATATGATTCAGGAATACTAATTTTTCCAGATTCATCGCCCAATTCCAAATCTTCTTCTTGATCCAATTTATAATACTTTTCTTCCAAGTGTTCTTTTCATGATTATTTTTAATTGTTGTTCATTGGTTATTATTTTTTAAAGATGTTTTTGCTTTAGTTCCATCTAAAACTTAAATGGCGGATTTTTTTCTTTTGCAAATCTTTAAAAGTTGTTTTAAAAGCTTCATCAATTAAATCAGGTATAATTCAATTTGAATCTTATAAAATTGTCCCTATAAACTGGCTTTTGCATGCCTGCTAAGTACATATAAGCAATATTCAGTTCTTGTTCTTCTCTCAATTAGGAGAAGACAATCCACCATCAAATAACACTCATCAAAACCAATCCTAAGCAACATTTTCACGAGGATAAGCAGGTTCACCAGGCTTGTCACGAAAAACTCCTTGTTAGCTTCGGAACAATCAATTTGATCAACCACATTTTTAATAAAAATAACACGGATGACCTTCAGGAATCAAATTACTCAAGTCCATAGGCACCAACATAGTCTGATTAATAGTATCATCTTTTAAAACCATAAATAAAACAACCATAAATATTAATATTTATAATAAAAGATTGTACTTCATAGTATATAAAATTAAAGGAAAAAAATAAGCGAAAAAAAATTTTAAAAATTAATGAGAGTCATGTCCCATCCTGACAAATTTTTAAAAAATACTTAAATTAACCACAATTTATAAATATTATTATACTTATATAACTGATTTAGGGCATTTCAAAAAAATTAATTAATATATTTTTAACTTTTTTCAATTAAAATTGATGGTTCTATAAAAATATCAGTTAAGTTATTGAAATGTACTAACTAATAAAAGGGGGTGAATATGATTAATAAAAAAATGTTAACATTAGGAATAATATTTTTGTTTATCTTAATTATGAGTATTAGTTCTGTTTCAGCTAATAATATAACTATTGATAGTAATTGGACTAGTAATGATGTAAATAATTTATTCAATCATAATTCTGCAATGGGTTATAACCTTTCTGATGGTGATACAGTCTCTTTTAATACAACATCTATAGATAACTTCAATAACATCAAATTCAATGTAAATAAAGAAGTTAAAATTTTAGGTAATGGTATTAAACTTAAAGGTTCAAATAATATTGTTGGTATTACATTAAAAACAAACAATATTTTAATCGATAATACTACTTTTGAAGGATATAAAACAGCAATAACCAATGTTAATAGTATTAGTAATATAACACTTCAAAATTCAAAATTTTTAGAAATAAATATGTACAGTAGTTTTTCTTCGATTACAGATTTAAAGATTAATAATAACATCTTTAATAAAACATCTGGTGTTGGTACTGCTATTTTAATAAAAGATTCTAGAAATATTGATGTTTCTTTTAATAATATAGGTGAATATTATCATTATGGAATTATTATTCAAAATACACATTATTTTAATGTAAACAATAATCGTGTTGTTTCATTTAAGATTAGGGGACAATATAACGATCCATTAGTATCTTCAGGTAATCATTATGGTATTTTAATGCAAAACAGTACTCATAGTGAAATTTTCAATAATTATGTTGAAAAATTTTATGAACCACTTGATAATGCAAAGAATTCTTCATACTCAAATGTTTATAATAACACAGTAAACATGTCATTTTGGGGTATAAAATTTAGTAACGGACATAATGGACGTGTTTACAATAATACCGTAAAAGATCCTCAAATTGTAACAGTTAAAAAAAGTTATTTTGTATTCCATATGAGAGGTAATGGGGTTTATGTTTTAGAAGGTGGTAGTAATATTACAATTGAAAACAACAACCTTATTAATGCAGGTATTTATATTAAAGAAAATATGAATACTTCTGTGAGAATTATAAATAATACTATATTTAACAGCACAGCACAAGGTCAAATTGATTTCATAATACCTTCTTATAAACCAACAACTAAGAGTGGTATTTATATTGAAGGCACATATGGTGGTTTTGTCCTAATTGAAAATAACACTATTTCCCACAACGCATATTCTGGAATTGAAAGTGATTCTGATGCAACTACAATTATTAAAAATAATAAAATTTATAATAATACTAATGGAATTAGTGCAACAAATGCAAAAAACCTTTTTATTATTGATAATTTAATCTTTGATAATGAAAATAATGGAATATTAATTAAAAAAGGGAATAATGTTTATATATCAAGTAATGAAATTTTTAACAATACTTATGGAATATCTGTAAGCAATGGTAAAAATTATACTATTGAATTTAATAACATATCTAAATCTGAAATTGGTATTGCATTAGGTCATTATACTAACAATAATGAAAATACTTACAAAATATCTGAATCCAAAGTAGCAAATAATAATGTTACTGATAATTCTAAAGATGGTATTCGTGTTTTTGGTGATAATAATACTATAATAAATAATATCATTAATAGAAACAAATTAAATGGATTGACTATAGAAGGAGACGGAATAATTATTTATCTAATTTAACTATTATAAATAATGGTAATGGAGTTATTTTTGTTGAAAATAAAAATAAGCAAAAAAATAATGGAAATAATACATTAAACAGAAGTTATATAGCTTCTAACAATGGTACTGGTATTATAATGAAAAGTAACAATGATGTTGTTATTTCTTCAACTATTTTAAAAAATAATGGTGGATTCATTGTTAATGGAACTAACAATACCTTAAATTATAATCGCATTTATAAAAATTGTAACTCTAATGGATTAAATAATACTGGAAACAACACCAATTCTGAATTAAATTGGTGGGGTGTTAATAATGCTTTATCACAAATAACAGATACTGGAAATAACTTAACATTGAGTCACTGGTATGTTTTAATGTTATCTGCTGATGAATATACTACATTTGTTAATGCAACTTTAAATCCAGTTAATAAATATAATGTAACATTAGGATATAAATTAAATACTAATATTGATATTTTAAATGATCCAAGTTTATTACCTTATTTCAATGTTGCTGTTATTGGACCATACAATCAAACAACAACTGGAGATATAAGGAATACTACTTTAAGTTATTTTGCTATAGGTACTGATAATTATTTCTCTATACAATCTTTATCTGATGATGAACATGTGATATTATCTATATTTTTATCTAAAATGAAAACAATTACTACAATTACTGCAGATGATAAAACTTATGGTGAAAATGCAACTGCAAGCATCACACTAACAGACATAAATGGAAACCCATTAACAGCTAATGTAACCATTAATGTAAATGGGGTAAATTACACTATTAATGTGATAAACGGAAACGGAATCTTTGTTGGATCAATCTTAGACGCAGGAAACTACAATATAACTGTATATTATCTAGGTGGGAATAACTATTATAGTTCCAACGACACAGATACTTTCAAAGTCACACCATTAAAAACAATTACTACAATTACTGCAGATGATAAAACTTATGGTGAAAATGCAACTGCAAGCATCACACTAACAGACATAAATGGAAACCCATTAACAGCTAATGTAATTGTTAAATTAAATGGTGTTGAATACAAAGTTAAAGTAGTAAATGGTAAAGGAACATTTATTGGTTCAGTTTTAGCAGGTGGCAAATATATTATTAGTGTTTATTATCTAGGTGATAATAATTATTATAGTTCAAATGCTTCAGATACTTTCAATGTTAAACCATTGAAAACAATCATTACAATAAAAGTTACTAATGTAGGTCATGGTAAAAAAACAAAAGCTGAAATTACCTTAACTGATATCAATGGCAAAGCATTAACTGCCACTGTAATTGTTAAATTAAATGGTGTTGAATACAAAGTTAAAGTAGTAAATGGTAAAGGAACATTTATTGGCCCAATTTTAGATTCAGGAAAATATACTATTAGTGTTTATTACCCAGGTTGTGAAAATTACACAGCTTCTTCTAACTCAACAGAATTCATAGTTAAAGAAAATAAAATAATTCCTAATAAAACAGACAATATTAATAAAGCTTCAGAAAGTGTTATAAAAAGTACTGGAAACCCAGTAACTATTATATTAGCTGGATTTTTATTAATTATAAACTGTATAATACCGAAATATAAAAAATAATTTTAGGAAAATCTTTGATTTTCCATTTTTCTTTTTTTAAGAGGTTTGTCAATAAATCTGTAATTTAATAATTTTACTTATTTTTCCTATTTTTAAATTAAATTATTCTCTATTTTCATTATACTCTATTTTAAAGTATTATTTTTAATTTTTTCAAAAATTTTTATTTCGCGATTTTTTTGCGATTTTTTTTTATTCTGGCAGGATGGGACATGAAATTTTTTAATTTTTCATAGAATTTTTTTTATTTTAAAAATTTTTTGCAATAATTTTATTTTTCAGTTGTTTCTATTGTTTATTTTGTTGTATATTCTTTTTTAAGTTGTGTCTTATTGTGTATAGTTTAAATTCTGTATTTTACTTGTTTTAAGTCTGTTGTTGTGAATTTTGTTAGGTTTATGTTTTGTTTCATGTTTGTAAATGGTAGTTTCTGCTGTTTTTTTGAGCGTATTTTTGTAGATTTTTTTGGGGGGCTTTTGTGGTTTTCTATTTTTCTTTGCATTTTTATTTTTGAAATTTTTCCATAGTCACTGATTATTCTGTATCGTTGTGTTTTTACTGCAATATTCTTGTACTGGGCAGTTTTTGCATTCTTTGGTCCAATGTGTGATTCTTGTTTTGTTTTTGTATTGGTATTCGCTTTTTTTTCTATAGTGGTTGACCAATTGGGGGGGGGAAGATATAGGTCATCATTTCGTGATCATAGTTGATAATTTATCTTTGGAAAAATGGTTTTTTTTTCGGACAATTATTATACTATTTTTTTTCTTTTCTTGAGAGTTTTCGTGAGGATATGTAACCGTCAAGGTCCATGTTTTTCAAGATATTCTGTGTTTTTCATCTGTTGAATAGTCATTATCTGCACTTACTTGGTAATTAACAGGCATTTTCATCGTTATATTTCTGTTAAATTTGATTGTACTTGTTCCATTTAATGGAACAAGTTTCGTAATGGTCTGTTGGATTGTATTGTTATGTATGATGCTAGGATTATTCTTTTATGTGAGTCTACAGCAATCTGTCCATTGTAATACAAATTCCCCATTTTTACCTTTTTTTTATTAATCATAAAAATCTTGAATCTGGATCATTTACACTTAATTACATCATTTTTTCCAGGATTCTTTAAGCTTTTCTTCGAGTGTTTTCAAGCTTTTTTGTAAATTTTTTTTCAGGATTTTTCTTCTGGATTGTTTTAAGAGGTTTTTTTTACTTGAAGCTCTCAATTTATCTTTGGTCTCCATCATTTTTAAGAGGATTTATTGATTTTCTCTTACTGTTTCTTGGAATTTTTGTTTGTTAATATGATTCAGGAACACTAATTTTTCCAGATTCATCGCCCAATTCCAAATCTTCTTCTTGATCCAATTTATAATACTTTTCTTCCAAGTGTTCTTTTCATGATTATTTTTAATTGTTGTTCATTGGTTATTATTTTTTAAAGATGTTTTTACTTTAGTTCCATCTAAAACTTAAATGGCGGATTTTCTTCTTTTGCAAATCTTTAAAAGTTGTTTTAAAAGCTTCATCAATTAAATCAGGTATAATCCAATTTGAATCTTATAAAATTGTCCCTTATAAACTGGCTTTTGCATGCCTGCTAAAGTACATATAAGCAATATTCAGTTCTTGTTCTTCTCTCAATTAGGAGAAGACAATCCACCATCAAATAACACTCATCCAAACCAATCCTAAGCAACATTTTCACGAGGATAAGCAGGTTCACCAGGCTTATCACGAAAAACTCCTTGTTAGCTTCGGAACAATCAATTTGATCAACCACATTTTTAATAAAATAACACGGATGACCTTCAGGAATCAAATTACTCAAGTCCATAGGCACCAACATAGTCTGATTAATAGTATCATCTTTTAAAACCATAAATAAAACAACCATAAATATTAATATTTATAATAAAAGATTGTACTTCATAGTATATAAAATTAAAGGAAAAAAAATAAGCGAAAAAAAAAAATTTTAAAAATTAATGAGAATCATGTCCCATCCTACCTCATAAAGAAAAAAAGAATTAATATAATTCTAGACAATACAAGGATTCACACAGCAAAAATGGTTCAAAAAGTTGCAGAAATATCAAATATAAATCTAATATATTTAAAACAATATTGTCCTGATTTAAGCCCCATTGAAAATGTTTAAAGAGTAATCAAAAAAAAAACAATATATAAAACCAATTAATAATTCTGAAAAAGAATTATAGTTAATTACTAAACTTTTGGTATAAATGTTTCGAGCCATTTGTCATAAACTTTTGTTCCAGAAATCGATTCATTATATGTTTTTATAGTTAATTCTTGTAGAAATTCTTTTGATTTAAGGTAATAATGTTTTATTTCTTTTTTCATTTGTCTCCATATTTGTTCGATTGGATTTAGGTGAGGAGAGTATGGTGGAAGGTATATTAGTTCAATATTAAGATATAAATGCTATTTTTTTTGATAAATACGGATTTGTGGACATTGTAATTATCTAGAATTAAACATATTCTTTGTTCGGTTTGCATTTTTGTTATTATGTCTTCTTTTTGTAATAGGTTTAATGTTATTTTTCTTCTTATTTCTCTTCTTTTTTTCACATTATTGAGGGATTCTCTATTGCAGTGTTTTTCCAATGATTCTAGTGATTGTGGATGTGGTATTGTCTTTATATTTTTTCTAATGTTTTTAAAATTTTTGCTGTAAAAATTTCATTATTTTTGTTATTTTTCATTAATAATTTGTTTATGTCTTTATCAGTTAGATTAACATCGGATATTATTTTGTTTAATATTTTTACTGTATTTTTCATTGTTAGTATTTGCTACTCTTAATTTTAAAAGTGCTATTGCAATTTCTGGTGCTGTTGATGAATTTGTGATTGTGATGGTTGAATTTCCATTTATTGTTAGTGATCCTGTGGCGTTGATTTTGAATTTGTATGGATTTACACAGTTTGTGTGTGTTTTGTTCCTTGTTTATATAGTGATTTTTGAGTATAGGGTTCATTTTGGAATGATGCTTCATCAAATAAGATTATAATATCATTTGTTGTTACATTATATTCTTCTAAGTTTTTTTTAACTGTTCTTCAGCATCTTTTGGGGATTTTGAAAATTTAGGATATGCTTTGCTATAATTGTATTCTAATTTCTTTATAATTTTTCCTATTTGCTTTAAACTATAATCTACATTGAATTTTTCATTAACAAGTTTATGTACGTCTTTCATTGAAATATTGGGTGTTTTTTCAATGATTTTGTCTAATTCAATTAGTTGATCATAAGTTAATTTTGATGGTCTTCCACCACCAAAAGATGGTTTTAAACCTTCTAATCCTATCAGATTCACATGTTTTAATCCATCTGTGAACTGTTTGGTAGGATTTTCCCAATATATTTGCGGCATTAGTTATGGTATTTCCTTCACTAACTATTTTGACTGCAATTAGCCTTTGATAATACCTATGGTAAGCCACATAATTGCTGATTTCTTCATCCAAAGCGATTTTTGTCATTTTGTTAAAAACATTAATTTTAGATTTTCCAGACATATTTTATAATTTATCCAACATCTATAATAAAAGTTTGGTTAGTAACTATAGTTAGTTGTTTATTATAAAAATAAAGCACATAGTGATAAATGCATAATGGTAGATTTGATTTGTCAAGATTATTAAATTGTTGAATATTCTTTAAAACTCAAAACTGAAAAAAATATACTACTAAAATTCAGAATAATAAATTGGATTGTTTCAATCTAATAAAAAAATCAAAAAATCTCTAAAACAAATTTTAAAGGATAACCTTTAATAAAAAAAATAAAAAAAATAGAAAAACAACAAATAATATGTGTTTTTATTAAACACATAAAATTTATCTTTTTCTAAATGGAACTAATACTAAAATTAAACTTAAAAATAAAAAAAACTACTAATGGGTTTCCAGTTCTAGGTGAACTTGAAACATTTAGAACTGTTTTTTTATCAGGTTCTTTATTACTAATATTTGTATTATTATCAGGTTTTTTTATTATTATCTTAGTTACATTAGTTTTATTTGTACTATTAACAGTTTCATTAGTTATATTATTTCCTGCAATAGCAGTATTAACTTTTATACCAGTACTAGTTGTATTAAATAGAATATCTAAACTTATAGATTCTCCAGGAGCCAATACTCCTTTATAAGTCCATTTATTTTTTCCATCAAAAGTCCATTTATTATGTTTATCTATGTAAGATAAATAAACTAAGCCTTTAGAGTATTTATTATCTTTAATATAAACACCAGTTAAATTACAATCACCAGTATTAGTTACAATAATAGTAAAACTAACAGTTTCACCTACTTTAACAGTTTTATTATTTGAAATTTTTACAATAGACATTTTTGGAGTGCGAACGGAAGTAGTGTTATTGGTAGTTTTATTTTTAGTTTCATTAGATGAAGAAACTATAACATTAGTGAAATTACCGGATTTAAATGTATTAAACACAACAACAAATTCTACAGATTCATTAATATTCAATTGATTTTTGTAAATCCACTTACCATTTTTATAATTCCAATTATTTCCTTCATCAATATATGAATCATAAATTAAACCATCATATTTTTTTTCAAATACAGTAACATTATGAAGGATTGTATCACCCATATTTGTTACTCTAATTATGAATTTCACTTTTTCTCCATTTATAACAGTCTTATTTAAAGTAATTTTTTCAACTTTCAAATCATAATTATTTCCCATATATGTAATATTAAATAGGAATAAATTTTGAGTTGTTGAACTGCCTGCACTATAAAAATTAAATAATACTTGAGTACCATTAGCTAATATTAAACTAGCATTGTAATTTGGTACGCGGAATCCAGAATTATATAATGCAATTACTTCTTTAGTTAAAGTATTATTACTGTTTCTAAAATCACCATCTGTAAAGTCCCATAAACTGAAAGTTATGTTATCTTTTTTATCAGTAAAATAGTTTTTATAAATTAAAATCTTTAAGTATTCACTAACATCTTCACCAGTTAATTGATTAAGTGCTAAACTAAGATTATTTAATAAATAGACATAATCTGGGAAGTTTAATGTTCTTTGTAAACAATATCCTTTTAACCCTTCTTTTAAATCAACTAAATAAGTAACATTATTAACATGTTCCACTTTTACTGTAGTAGTGTTAATATCTTCTATTTGATTAGGAGTTAAAGTATTATTGCTTTGATTTAATTCATTTAATACATAAATTTCTTTATTTTTTAATGCATTATTGTTTTTAAACTTATTGTTTTTAATAGTAGCATTTTCAGCATAGATAATTCCATATCCTTTAGAGGTGTTGTTTTCTAAATTACTATTGGTTAAAACTAAATTTCCACTAATGATTGCAGATCCATCGTAGGCATTGTTGTTAGTGAAATTAGATTTATTAATAGTAGCATTGACATGACTAAATAATCCTCCACCATTTACTGCAGTGTTTGATTCAAAATTGGATTCTTTTATATCTGCATTAGATCCAACAAAAACACCACCACCAGCGTATTTTGCAGAATTATTGATAAAGTTATCATTTTCTGAATTTAACACATCTGCATAAATTCCACCACCATGGTAAATTACCTTGTTGTTAGTGAAGTTATTATTCTTAGAATTTAATTTTGGAGAATATACTGCTCCAGCATATTCTGCACTATTATTATTGAAATTAGAATTATTAGCGATAATTTCATTATAAGCACTTATTGCTCCACCCAAGCTTTTTGCATGATTATTTATAAAATTGGAGTTATCAACTTCAACATCTCTTACAGAAAAGATTGCTCCACCTTCCTCATCAGTAGCAGAGTTGTTAGTAAAAGTTGAATTATTAACAACACTTTTTTTATTGGAGTATATTGCACCTCCATTGCCAGCAACATTGTTGGTGAAATTTGAATTATTAATTTTGACTTCTGATTGTGCATGTACTGCTCCACCACTACCTGATGTAGCAGAGTTGTTGTTGAAGTTTGAATTAACAATTTCAATACTGATTCTAGCATATGCTGCTCCAGCGCTATTTGATGTAGCAGAGTTATTAGTAAAGTTTGAATTAAATATGCGACCAGTGTCATATGATGCAATAGCTCCACCATCGCTGTTTGCTTTATTACCAATAAATTCAGAATTGTTAATTAAGTATTCAACATTGGAATATATTGCTCCTCCACCGTTTATTGAAGTATTATTAACAAAAACAGAATTATTTACAGTAGTATTTTTAGCATATGAAACTCCACCTTGACCTTTTATAGATGTATTATTAGTAAAAATAGAATCAGATATGATTAAATTATAATAAGCTCTTATAGCTCCACCTGAACCATCTGCAACGTTATTGGTGAAATTAGAATGAGTAATACGAATATTATCTGCCAGTACTGCTCCACCATTATCTTCATTTGCATAATTATTTATAAAACTTGTATTAGATATATTCAAATTTCCAGATCTGAGGTATATTGCCCCACCTGAACCATCTGCACTATTATTAAAAAATTTACAATTAATTATAGTAAGATTTCCTGAATTAAAAGATATTGCTCCTCCATTTCCAGTAGTTTTTCCATTTATAAATGTTAAACCATTTATAATAATATTTTTATTATAACCTATTGAAAATACTCTATTTATGCCATTAGCATTGATTATTGCACTTCCACCATTTATAGCCTGTAGAACTAAATTTTTATTTATATTAATATTCTCAAGAATATAAGTTCCATCAAGGAAATAAATTTTATCATTATCATGAGCAATTGAGTATGCATTAGTCCAATTTGTTGGATCACTACTAGACGAACCAGTACCGTTACCATTAGAACTAATATAAAATGTATTGCCTGATCTTGATGGACCTGATTTTAACATTTTATTAATACTATGCTCAATAGTGTTTGTTGAATCATTTTCAAAAGAGACTGTTTTATTATTAAGAATAGCATTTTCATTAGTATTTATGATGTTTTCACTTGGGTCAGTACCAATATCAGATGTTTTATCAACACTGCCGCTATTGAATCCATCATCATGAATATTACTAATAGCATCATTAGAATTTAGATTATTATCTTCCATCATCACAGTATCATCTGTGTCTAATGCAGATACTGAAGAAATGGTTAAAAATAATGAAAGCATTAATAGTAATATAATTATTTTTTTCTTCATTTTTTTAACTCCTTATTTTTTAGATAGGAATTTCATATACATTTAATTTTAAATAAATCAATGGTGATTCTGTCTAAATTCTTAAAATAAATTTAGCTTAATCCAATTAGACTTATTTTTAAATATATAATATACTACCTTTCTCTAAATTATATTTAAATTGCAAATGAGAAACTATATTTTTAGTAAAATATATTATTCATTTCATCAACCTAAAGATTTCTCTATGTTAGATATAATTATTAACATATTACAATTTTAGATTTAAACAAAAAACAATTTATTTAAATCATGTTCATTATTTATATAAATAATATATATATAAAATTTTTGTTTAATTTAAATAATTTATACTCATTTAAAAACTTGTGGGATTTGAATTTTATATATTCAATATATCATAAAATATAATTTAGAATTTCATGTTTAAAAAATAATATGATAATATATTTAATAATTATAATTATAATCTAATATTTAAATAAAATTAGAAAAATTAACTGATAATCTAAAAATATTCATACTTCACTTAAATGAATCCAATATCAAAACAGAAAATATCCACATGTTTCTGAAAGAACATGATTTAACAAATTATTTAAATATTTAAAATAAATTAAAAAAAATATGGAAATTACAGCTAGTGAAATGAAAAAATCAATTAAAAGGATATATGAAAAACTTGATAAAGTCTCTCCTGTTAATTTTGACTGCGGAAAATTATGTGGGGAAATATGCTGCGTTTATGATTCAGAAGACTATAAAAACGAAGAACTAGCTTTATATCTGCTTCCTAGTGAAGAATTGATGTATGAAGACAGCTCTGATTTTGACCTGTATTATATTGATTCATCTGAAATTAAATATCCCCATTCCTGGAAAGGCAAAATTTATTTAGTTAAATGTAGAAATCCGCCAAAATGTGATAGATCAATTAGACCAATTCAATGTAGAACATTTCCATTAATACCTCACTTTAGATAAAAATGGTATTTTTCACTTAATTTTTGATGACAGCGAATTTCCATACAAATGCCCTATTGTTAATGGCCATATTAAACTAAATGAGGAGTTCATCCAAACTACTTATGAAATATGGACAATGATTATGGCAAACCCCCTAGTTTATGATTTAGTTGATATGGACTCAAGAATGAGAGATAATAGAAAAACAGATTATGATATTGTTATCTAAAAATATTTTATACAGGAATAATCATAAATTGTTATCATGTTTCGAAGAATCTTAATTTTTCTTTTAGTATTATTCATATTAATGAATGCAGTTAGTGCAATTGATCCATCAAATTGGACAACCTCGACTGTAGGATATGAGGAATTTAAAATACCTCCAAAATATGAAAATCCTTATAGCAGTGACTTTAATATGTATGAATACAGCGAAGATATTGATGAATTTACAATAAGATATGTTAACCCCTCAATAATGGAGTTATATGGATATTTCCTTGAACATAACCACGCACAAAAAGTAAAAGTAGATGGCCGTGATGCAGTTCATTTCACTAACTATGACCGGCATGATGGAAAAAATAATTCAAAATTATGGTTTTCAGCAGGTGAAGAGTTCTATTATATTACATGGAGAGGAACTAACATTACAAAAACCGTTGAAGAAGTAGTTAAAAGCGTTTCTGATTCAAAATATTCTCATGATGAGTTTTATGATATTTTAAACAAAGAATATCAAAACTACAAAATTGTACATGGAATTGAATCACAAAGAAACGACTATCCACGCAGTGGTTATAATGAACATCATTCTTTTATATCTGTTGGAAATAACGGAATTAATTTTGGAGTAATGACTTAAAGCTCCCAATTAATTTCATCCACGTCATTTTCACTTAAAAATTCGTTAGCTAACTTAAAATGATTAGACCCAAAAAATCCACGTCTTGCAGAAAATGGAGATGGATGTGAAGTTATCAAAACTAAATGATTTGAGTTAGTTATTAATTCCTTTTTCCTTTCAGCTTGTTTTCCCCATAATAAAAATACAATAGGTTGTGTTTGATTATTTAATATTTTAATTACATTATCAGTAAATGTTTGCCATCCACATTCACTATGGGAGTTAGCATTACCCTCTTCAACTGTCAAAACAGTATTTAGTAAAAAAACCCCTTGTTTTGCCCAGGATTCCAAGCAACCAGATTCAGGAATCGGACAATTATATTCAGCATTGATTTCTTTAAAAATATTTTTAAGAGATCTTGGAATTGGCCTGCCATTTGGTGTTGAGAAAGCAAGACCGTGAGCTTGACCTGCTTCATGATATGGGTCTTGCCCTAAAACAACCACTTTAACATTACTAAGTGGAGTTAGTTTAAAAGCATTGAAAATCTCATCATATGGAGGATAAATGCTTTTATTTGAATATTCACTATCAACAAAGTATTTAATATTTTTAAAATATTCTTTTTTAAATTCATCATCTAAAACCAAATCCCAATCATTTCCAATCATAATAAACCCCGTTTAATTTTCTTCAACTATTTTACCACTCATATGCTCAATAGTAATTTCAAAGACTTCAGTTTCATCCAATAGTCTTCTGATTTCATCAGCAGTTTCTCCATGTGCCTTGTTGAATTTATCTCCAAGACAGGTTAATTTTTCAATTTTTTCATCATTATCCTTCAATATTCTGATTCTTCCAAAGACAATAACGCTTTTAAATGTATAAGACCAGCAATCATCATTTAAAACTCCATTGTTCACAACACAATAGGAAACTTTATCACAACGCATTATAGCATCATTTTTATGTCCTTCCATAGCCCCATGGAAGTATATTTTACCATCAACATATACATGACTCATAGGAACTGCATAAGGATAATCATAATCACCTAAAAGAGCCAATACTCCACTAGGTTGATTAGTTAATATTTCAATGCATTCACTTTCTGTGATCTCTTGACCTTTTCTTCTCATTTTTCTAAACATGACATCCTCTAAAATTCATAAAATAGCACTGATTGCAAATATTAAAAATATTATAATAACACATAAGCAACATGAAAATATAATAGAATAATTATTGTTTCCTTTAGTTTTATTTGGATTTTTTAACTCAGTTGGATTTAATGCATATTTTTCATTATTATTATATACATTCCAAAGTTTAATCGCAACCCAAAATGACCTTATAATTCCAACAAACATAATCAAAAAAGCAAATAGGAATACCACATAAATTGGATTGGCAGTGAAATATGGTGGCAATTCATAAATTACTAGATAAATAACATAGAAAAACCATGGCATTTCATAGATTATTCCTTCAATAATCCAATTTCTATTATTATGCTTGGAGCCTATGTAAATAAATCCAAAACCATTTATAAACATTATAAATGAAAGAATAACCCACCACGATTTTAAAAATTTTTCGAATATATTCATATTATTCAATTAAATTATTATTGGATATCTCAATTTTCTCAACGACTTTTTGACCCTCCTGAGCCATGTCGCTAAACATATTTATTGTTTCCTTCATTTGAGGTAATGCTTGAACTTTATAAGTACTTACATCATTAATAGCTTGAATAGCTTCTGCAAAAGAAGTTTTTAAAACTTCAGGTGAAATCATAGTCTCAGCACTGTGTTTTTGAATTTCACTTCCTTGTTCTTTAAGCATATGGGAAGTTGATTCAATGATATTTTCAGTTGTTTGATTTAAAATATTGATTTTATCCATAACAATTTTCTGGTCATATAATGCACTTGCAACCATAACGCCAGTTCTTAAAGCTGAAATGGTTACATTTTTAGCACGGTTGACTCCACGAATCAATTCTTTATTGTTACGTCTTATAACATTTAAAGAAACAATGCCCTGTTGGTTTACAACAATCATTTGCTGCATATCCATAATCCTCTGTCTTAATGGGAATAATATTTCTTCACGAACAAATGCAATTTTATCTTCTGATACTCCTTCAATTTCAGCAGTTTGAATTTGAGCTTCGATTGATTGGTCCATTTGCTTACCAAGTTCAATATCAGCAAGTAATTTATTTGTAACTTCTCTTAAATAATTTTCTTCATTTAAAAGGGTAGTGTTGTCATTTTGTAATACTTTACTGCTTTTATCAAGAGATTCTACAATTTCAGAAATTGCAACTTCCGCTTTTTGGTATTTTGCAAAGTATTTTCTAACTGGGTTCATGAAATTACTTAAAACACCTTTTTTAGCAAAATCAACTTTACTTGGATCTAAATCTTTCATTTGTTTATTAAGTTCCAATAATTGATCTCCAATATTGTCAGCATCTTTTCCACCTTTTGTTAAATCAACAAATCTTGTTGATAGCATTTCATTGTGTGAAGCAGATCTTGACATTTCATTTAAACCAAAATTATCTAATGGTTTTAAAATACTTTCTCTTGCTTGAGGATTGTCTAAGTCTGTTTCAAATATTGCTCCTGCATTATCATTTGCTTGTTTTTTAAGATTAGAATTTTCTAATTTTCCTTTTTCTTCATTTAAAGAAATTTCTACATCTTGTTTTATTCCATCTACATCAAGTGAGAATTCAGCCATTTTTATCACCTACTAATTTAAAAAATCTATACTATTCTTATCAACTTTTTCTCTAAAAGTATCAATAACTTTACCATCTTTAATAATTTCTACAGTCACATGGTCAGGATTAGGCAATTTATAGGTTGTATAATATCCAAAACTAATTGAAAACTCAGATTCATAATAAATATTTTCTAAAGTTTCTATATCATGACCAATTTCCGTATCATTTGAATCATAATACGAAGTTTTTACATTATATCCATCAATATCATCTGGAACACTATTAAATATAGCATTAGCATATAATGTGTAGCTTGCCTTTGAATCACTGTCATTATTATCCCATCCGCCAACTTCAGTTACTGTTAAATCAACATGACCAACATCCTGATTATCATGGTCATCTACATCTGCAAATGAAGTTAAAATAAGTATTCCACCAATAACCAAAACAATAGCGATTAAGATAATAAATATTGAACCATTTGAAAACAAATTAGAATTGAATTTACTTTGCTCATCATCCATACTATATCCGCAATCCATGCAGAATTTTGCATCTTCAGGCAATTGTTTTCCGCATTTTGGACAATTTTTAGTCATATCATCACCTAATACTCTTTGACAGAATCTATTAAAATTTCCATATCATCTAATAAATCATCAACATCATCTTTTGAGTTTTCATCAGAACTGATATTAATAACCAATTCATTTGTCAAATCTTCAATTTGATTGATGATTCTTTTCATAGCATCAATTTTATTATTAATTTCACCCCTAACTCTTGGAGTATCTTCTGCAGCCAAATTAATAATATTTAATGCAGCATTTGATTGAATATTAAATAACTTTTCACAATTATCAATAATTCTGATAAATTTGTCATGAGTAATTTGAGGAGGTTCAAATCGTTTTTTAATTAAATTGCGAACAACATCCTGTTTGACACTAAATAAAACATTCAAATTACTAATTTCATTTTCATATTCTTTAAGAGATTCAAGTCCAACAATTTCATCCACTTCAATTTTATTCGTATCTTTTTTATATGTCTTAGAAGTTGAAGCAATGCCTTTGGTTTGAGCTTCCACATATTTATCTAATTTAAAAATATGATATAAATAGATTAAAGGGATAATAAATAGAATAAGTAAAATTGCCATTAATAGTGCATTTTTTGCGAATATAATGGAAATACTTACACAAATTAAAATTACATAATATAATCCTAAAATCCAAGGAATACTCTCATGTAAGTATAATACATCTTGAGTATCACCAAAACTTCTTTTAAGTCTTACTTGTGAAGCCGCTTTTGATAGTGGAGCATATTGTAAAATTTCATCGTCTGTTAAAATACCTTTTTTTGGCTCAACAGTTAATCTAATGTCAGACAAGGTTTCACTATATTTAATCGGTTTTCCATAACTATCATAAGCTTTCAATCCTTCAAACTTTAAAGGCGAAGTTAATCTTTTAATTTCACTTGATTTTGGTGTTTCACTTGTCATTGAATTTTACGTCCATGATTATATAAATTAATATATTGAAATAAATGTTCTTAAATATTTGTATTTAATTTGTTACTAATTAAATTCTTTTTCTAAAAGAATGGTGACAGGACCATTATTTGATAAATTAATTTTCATAAATTCCCCAAACATGCCCGTTTCAACACAGATTAATTCACTACATCTATCTGTGAAGTAATCAAATAGTTCCGTTGCCTTATCAGATGAGAGAGCCTTATGAAAAGAAGGCCTATTTTTCTTTGTATAAGCATATAAAGTAAATTGTGGTACCAATAAAACTTTACCTCCAATATCCATGACAGATTTGTTCATTTTACCATGTTCATCCTCAAAAATTCTTAATTTAGCCAGTTTGCGAGCTAAATAATCAGCTTCCCTAGTGGTATCCATATCACCGAAACCCACTAAAACCATTAAACCTTCATCAATTTCGCCAACTATTTTCCCCTCAACTTCCACACTGGCTGAAGTAACTCTTTGAACAACAAGTTTCACTCAATCACCTAAATCAAGTTCTTTTAAAACTTCACATGTTGCATCTCTAACCGTATGTGCCGCTTCATAAAACTCTTTTTTCTCAATGTCGTTCATGTGAATTTGAACAATAAGAGCAACTCCGTTTTTAGTAATAACCGCCGGAACACCTAAAGATACATCTTCAACCATTTCAATTTCACCGTCTAAAAAGCTGCTAACTGTTAAAACTCTATGAGAATCAGTGATAATAGTTGACATTAAATTTGAAATAGCAAAAGCAGGACCATATTCTGTTGCTCCTTTTTTAGAAATAATTGTATTTCCAGCACGTTTTAGCTGGTCTACAAGTCCCGTAATGTCCAGATTAACATATTCAACGAAATATTTAAGTGGAATACCTCCAATGGTTGTTGAGCTTAAAAGTGGAACCATATGATCCCCATGTTCTCCAATAACCCTAGTGTGGACTTCAGAACTGTTAATATCTATTTGTCTTGAGAAATAATTTTTTAATCTTAAAGAATCTAAGTGGTTTCCGACACCAATAACTTTACTCTTTTTAAATCCGGATGCTTTAAGTGCAATTGTTGTCATGACATCAACAGGATTTGTTGCAACCAGTATTATAGACTCTGGAGAATATTCCGCTATTTTTTTAGCATAATACTTAACGATTTTTGCATTTGGAATAGCAAGGTCTAATCTTTTCATTCCTTTTTCCCTATGAATTCCAGCTGCAATCAATACAATGACCGAACCAGCAATGTCATTAAAATCTGATGATGGGGTTAGCTTACAATCAATATCACGGGCAGCTAATGCATCATACATATCATAGGTTTCCCCTTTTGCTCTTTCAAGACTTTCAGGTCTTGAAAACATGACAATTTCATCAACTGTGTCTTCACGTGCAAGAGTAAATGCAACATTCTTACCTATAACTCCAGTTGATCCTAAAATACTTACTTTAACCATATTGTTATATCTGTTTTCAATATAAAAATAGCTTACTAAAATTTAAAATGATTATTGAACTAAATAAAATAACTTAAAACTAATAAAAATATTAAATTTAATTGATACTAAAAACACTATCCATTCATTCTACAATAGATTTTATATTACTTTAAAAATTTAAATAACAACATGGCAGATGAAGATTTGAAACCCAAAACAATGCAATTAGGATAATAAGTAGGGTTATCTTTACGGATTAAATAAAAAAATACCTGACGAAAAGTAAAACACTATTTCAGAAAAATCTAAAAGAAATGATTTTCTAGAAGGCAATGTACAAGTAACTGGAAGGCCTGAAGGATGGAGATGTCTTGAAAAAAATATGTCAAAAGTTGATTTAAAATAATTATTGAACTAAATAAAATAACTTAAAATTAATAAAAATATTAAATTTAATTGACAATAATAAAATTCATTCATTCTACAATAGATTTATATTATTTTAAAATTTAAATAACAACATGGCAGATGAAGATTTGAAACTTGAAACAAAATGCTATGACGCTAATGAGTACGGTTATCTTTACGAATTAAATAAAAGAATACCTGACGAAGAATTTGAAAAAGTAATACCCTATTTCAGAAAATTTAAAAGAAATGACTTTGTAGAAGGCAATGTACAAGTAACTGGAAGGCCTGAAGGATGGAGATGTCTTGAAAAGAATGTGTCAAAAGTTGAAGAAATTCTTGGAATAACAAACACTTTAGAAAAAAGACAAAATAAAGTAAAAGAAGCATTTAAAGATCCGATTAAAAAAGTAAACCTAATTGATCAATCTTACGAATGGTTAAAAATGTTATTTGAAAAAAGCGGAACAAGACCTGAACAAGACTTATCCAGACTGGCAGTTCACTCTACTAAGATATATGACCCTCAAGATAGTTTTAAAAATGGAGCTAGTGAAGGTGAAGGTGAATTATTCATATACACACCTCATGGCATGTGGTATATAATAAATAATTGTGGAAAATATGCAGATAAATCCCTAAATAATGTTCAAACACCCCAAGGTGGAGCAGTAGGTCATAGATTAATGTATGATGATTTAATTGACAGGCTAATTAGAATATACAGTGGAGAAAACTTGTATTCTGGTGAAAAAATGTATTAACGGTTGATACTCATCTAAATAGTATTATCTAACAAATGTAAAATACACCAATATAATAAATAATCCTACACCGACAACTACAGACAAAACCCAATTGAAAAATGAATAAATTAATGCTGCAATTAAAAAAATAATTAAATAGGCAAAAGTCGCAACATTGCTCCTATGATAAATAGAATTGATTCTTTTTACAGAGCGGTTATCCAATTTAGCACCACAATTACTGCAAACAGTCTCCTGAGGTGAAATAATCTTATTGCAATCTGGACATCTATCAACTTTCATGTTAATTAATATATACATTTATACAAATAAATATTTTAGTTATAAACAAGTAAAATTATCTTAAGGTGGTTAAATAATATGAAAAAAATAGTAAACGCACATTGTCATATTTACCCAGAAAAAATAGCAGATAAAGCAGTGAGGGGAATCAGAGAGTTTTATGATTTAGATATGTCATTAAACGGTAAAGTAGATGGTTTACTAGAGGATGGGGCAAAAGTTGGAGTAACCCATTATTTAGTTCATTCTGTTGCAACAATCCCAAAACAAGTTAAATCTATTAATGAATTTATAGCTGAATCAGTTAACAAACATCCTGACAAATTCATTGGATTTGGAACCTTACACCCAGATAGTGAAGATTTACAGGGAGATTTTGATTATTTAATAGAATTAGGCTTAAAAGGTGTTAAACTTCATCCGGATTTTCAATTATTCGCTATGGATGAAGACCGTGCATTTAAAATAGGTGAGATAATTGACAAAGCCAATGTGCCTATGCTTGTTCACTGCGGAGATTTTAGATATAATTACTCAAATCCTGAACAGATTAAAGCATTTTTAGAAAAATTTCCAAACATAACATTCATTGGAGCTCATTTTGCAGGTTGGAGTATTTGGAAAGAAGCAACTGCAAAATTAGCCGGTACGCCTAATTTATATGTTGATTTAAGTTCAAGCTTATATAATTTAACATCAACTGAAGCGGTTGATTTAATCCATGCATATGGAAGTGAAAAAGTACTTTGGGGTACTGATTATCCAATGTGGGACTCTGCAAGTGAAATGGAATACTTTAATAAACTTGATTTAACTGATAAAGAAAAATCACAAATTTTATTTGAAAACGCCTCAAGGATATTAGATATTGATTAAATTTTTTATTTTATAAAATTAAGTTAATAGAAATTCGATAATAAAGATTATTTTAGTTCACATATTATCAAACAAAAAAAATCATGAAATAATTGAGAAAATTATATGTTCAATTATGTATTAATCTAAACAACCTATTAGAATTACTTTTATAAATTAATGGGAAAATTTGCATAATTTAATTATAAACAACCTTAATATATTTTGTTTTCTCCTGAAAAATAATTTCATCATTTTTTAAATGCATTTACAGCAGGAGGAGTTAGTAAATCATTTTCAATCATTTCGTTAATTTCATCCCTACTAAACCACCCATGCTTATCATGCTCTTTACTAATAGTAACTTCATCACTTTGGCATGTTACTTTCATAATCAACTGAATTGATTTAACTTCTTCATTGGTTTTACATGCAGTATAATCATTTCTAACAACATTATATAATGAATCTACATCAATTTCCAAACCTGTTTCTTCTAGGTATTCCCTTTTTAAAGCATCATCAAAAAATTCACACTTTTTAACTTTACCGCCTGGAATTTCCCATTTACCTGCATCATGAACTGAATGAGATCTTATTTTTAAAAGTAAAATTTTATTATTATACTCACAAATTCCTCTTGCAGTTAAACCCCACATTATGCTCATAAAATCACCAAAAAGTAAATTTAAGAGAATTTATCCTCTTATTTCATTGATTTTTCAATAGCCACTGCAACAGCTACGGATGCCCCCACCATTGGGTTGTTACCCATTCCAATTAATCCCATCATTTCCACATGGGCAGGAACTGATGAGGAACCAGCAAATTGAGCATCTGAATGCATACGACCTAAAGTATCAGTCATACCATATGAAGCAGGTCCGGCCGCCATATTATCTGGGTGTAATGTTCTACCAGTCCCTCCACCTGAAGCAACTGAGAAGTATTTTTTACCTTGTAATATACATTCTTTTTTGTATGTTCCTGCCACCGGATGTTGGAAACGAGTTGGGTTAGTTGAGTTGCCTGTGATAGATACATCCACACCTTCCAAATGCATAATGGCTACACCTTCACGTACATCATCAGCACCATAACATCTTACTTTTGCTCTTTCACCATCAGAATATGCTTTTTCTTTAACGACTTTTACTTCTCCTGTGAAATAATCAAATTCAGTTCCAACATGAGTGAATCCGTTAATTCTTGAAATAATTAATGCAGCATCTTTTCCAAGACCGTTTAATATTACCCTTAATGGTTTTTCTCTAACTTCATTTGCTGAGTTTGCAATACCTATTGCTCCTTCAGCAGCTGCAAAACTCTCATGTCCTGCTAAAAAAGCAAAACATTTACTTTCATCACTTAATAACATGGAAGCTAAGTTACCATGACCTAAACCTACCTGCCTATCATCAGCGACACTTCCAGGAATACAAAATGCTTGTAAACCTTCACCAATAGCTTTAGCAGCATCAGATGCTTTCACATAACCTTGTTTAATAGCTATTGCTGCCCCAAGTGTATATGCCCAACATGCATTTTCAAAACAAATAGGTTGAACACCTTTTACAATATTATATGGGTCAAAACCTTTGTCAAGACATATTTGTTTTGCATCTTGAAGGTCTTTAATAGCATATTTTTCAAGTACAAGAGTGATTTGGTTGATTCTCCTTTCATAACTTTCAAATAAACTCATATTATTCACTCCTCGGATCTATTTTTCTAACTGCATCGTCAAATCTACCATATTGACCTGTTGCTTTTTCAATAGCTTCCATTGGATTAACACCCTCTTTAATGGAATCTAACATTACTCCTAAGTTAATATATTTATAACCTATGATTTCATCATCTTCATCAAGACCAATTTCAGTAATATAACCTTCCGTAAGTTCTAAATATCTCGGACCTTTTGCTTTTGTTGAGTAAATTGTTCCAACCTGACTTCTGTGACCTTTTCCTAAATCTTCAAGTCCAGCACCAATCTGAAGTCCACCTTCTGAGAATGCAGATTGAGTTCTTCCATAAACAATTTGTAAGAATAATTCACGCATTGCTGTGTTAATTGCATCACAAACAAGGTCAGTGTTTAATGCTTCGAGGATGGTTTTTCCAACAAGTATTTCACCAGCCATTGCTGCTGAGTGTGTCATTCCAGAACAACCTAATGTTTCAACCAATGCCTCTTCAATAATCCCTTCTTTAACATTTAAAGTCAATTTACAACATCCCTGTTGCGGTGCACACCATCCAATTCCATGAGTAAAACCAGAAATATCTCCAATTTGTTTTGCTTTTACCCATTTTCCTTCTTCAGGTATTGGAGCAGGGTCGTGATTTGCACCTTTTCTTACAGGACACATATTTTCAATTTCAGTTGAATATATCATCATTTTTCTCCAAAATTTTTTATTAATATAATTATATTTGTTTTTTTATTTAGTATTTTTGCAAAATAACCGATTTAAGAAAAATACTAATGTAGGACGGAGTATGGATGTGGCATTTCTAAATTAATTGATAAAGCAAATGTTGGAATAAATGCCAGACCTTAAGGTCATCTAAGCTAATTCAATCAGATAATTATCATGTTAAAAATTGAATATATCTTAATTAATCCCAGAAATAGCTAAAAAATATTAATTAATAGTAATGCACTCATTTGGACAAATTGCCATGCATATTTTACAGTTCTTACATACTCTGGAGTCACGAACAGAACAGGCATTCTTATTTATTTGTAAAACATTATTTGGACAAGCGATTGCACACTTTTCACAAGCATCACAATCCTCCATTCTAATATTAATATGGCAATCCTCAATTACTTCTTCCTTTTTACTCTCTTTACCTCTCTTAAAAAATGAACCTAAACCCATATTAAATAATATCTCAAAAGTAATATAAAAAAATAGTAGTTAGTTAAAAACTAGCTACAAATATTTATTGTAAAACTCTGCAATTTTGTCAAATGGAATTACATCAGTTTTATAGTACAAATCAGTGTGAACCGCATTTGGGATAATCATTAATTCTTTATTGTCTCCAGTTAATTTAGCAAATTCGTCTTCTGAGAAATACCTAGAATGCGCTTTTTCACCATGAATCATCAAAACAGGAGATCGAATCTCATCTGAATATGCAATTATCGGTTGGGATATAAAGGACATGCAGCCAATAACATTCCATCCGTCGTTTGAACCAGGAGATCTTGGATGATATCCTAACTCAATATAGTAATCATGATAATCTTTTGCAAATTTCGGCATATCATCAGTTACTTCTTTTACAACTCCACCTATTCTTGTATACTCACCATTTTTAAAGTCTTCAGTTCTTTGATTGTTCAGGGCTACTTTCATTTCATATCTTGCATCAGCATTATCCGCCTCATCATAATATCCTTTTCCAATTTGGCGAGTCATGTTATACATGGTTGAAGTTACAGTTGCCTTAACACGAGTATCTAGACTTGCAGCATTTAAAGCTATTCCACCCCATCCACAGATTCCACAAATGCCAATTCTTTCGGCATCAACATCACCATTTGTAGCTAAAAAGTCTATTGCAGCCTGGAAATCTTCAGTGTTGATATCCGGAGACGCCATGAAGCGTGGTTCGCCTCCGCTTTCACCTGTAAATGATGGATCAAATGCAATGGTTAAAAATCCCATTTCGGCTAATTTTTGTGCATATAATCCTGAAACCTGTTCTTTAACAGCACCAAATGGTCCGGAACATGCAATTGCTGGTAATTTAGAATCATTATCTAATGGTTTGTATAAATCAGCAGCCAATTCAATACCGTATCTATTTTTGAATGACACCTTCTCATGACATACATTTTCAGATTTAGGAAACACCTTATCCCATATGTTAGTTAATTTCAATTCTGTCATATCATCAACCACAATTTAATAGTTAATAACTAGTTATAGAAATAACAATATAAATAATGTTGTATTCTACAACAAAAAATAGTAAATCAGGTTTAAAATTTTAAACCTAATTCGTAAGCTTCTTTTAATTTATCAGGTTGTTCGCTAGCAACAATACCTGCAGGGCCTGCACTACCGGCATCTACATGACCTATAACATCATATCCCATAAATGTAAATGGTGAAAACTTTGTAAGTTCAATATAATCAGCATAGGTTCCTTCCGGTTGATTTTCAGTAAAGATCAATGCAGCTTTACCTGATAAACTTTTATTAGGGTTTTGACCAATTGCATAAAATCTATCAATGATAAGTTTACCTTGTGCTGTCATTTGACCGTAATAGATTGGTGTTGAAAATATTACGCCATCTGCAGCTGCTAATTCATCAATAATCTTGTTTCCATCATCTCCACGTACACATTCCAGGTTTTCAGCGCAGTGCATACATGCTTTACAAGGTGCAATTTCACATTTTTCCAAGTAATATTTAACTACATCTCCACCATTTTCCTCAATACCCTTAATCATTTCGTCCATTAATACATCGCAGTTTCCATCTACACGAGGACTTGCTTGAAGTGCTATAATTTTCATTTTTTAACTACTCTCCTAAAAATTATGATTAATACTATATACTTTAAAATTTAAATAAGTTATTATTCAAGTGATTAATGTTTAAAATATCTGCAATCGTAGCTGTTTATAATGTTGATAAATATTTAAATGAGTGTAGACAGCATTTTAAATGAAACATTTGAAGATATGAATCATTGTTTAGATAGCTCAACTGATATAACTTAAATGCTCTAAATGAATAAAAAGAGATTATCTTAAAGTAAAGACATGGAGAAATGATTCTTATTTTAAAACATAGTTTAACTGTGCAATAATCAGAAGTTCGAATCGTGTCTTGATAGCTATTCTAAAAGATTAAGGAAAAAATTACTATGAAATTATCAAAATCAAAGATTAATACTTATTTAAAATGCCCTCTTGAGTTTAAATTCCAATACATTGATGGAATAGAGGTTGAACCTAATAAATACATGGCATTGGGAACAGATGTTCACCTAATCGCTGAAGCTTTTGCTGATAGATTTGGAGATAATCTCGATAATGTTAATATTGAAAATGAATTATATAAAATAGCTCATGAAATAAATTTAAATTATGATTTAGATAATCATATCGAAAATTTGGGCTCATTTTTTAAAGAAGTATTTGTTGATGGCAATTATAAACTTTACAGCCAAGAAGACTATTTGATTGATGAAACTCATCGTTTTTCAGGAATATGTGACATAATTCTTGAAGATGAAAATGGAGATTTAGTAGTGATTGATTATAAAACTAGTAATTCTAATTCTTTTTCTAAATATAGGCGTGAATTATGTTATTACAAATTACTTGTAGAAAATGTTTATGAAAAAAATGTTGCTACTGTAGGAGTGTTTTTTACTAAAAACGGTCGTTTAAGACTGCTTGATGTTTGTGATGAAGAAAATAAACGTAAATTTTTACATTCACGTGAAATCGCTGAAGCCATTGATACCTTTTATCATGTAAGATGTGAAGTGAATAAAGGTAATTTTTATCCTAAACAACAATTTTTATGCAAATATTGTACTTATAAACATATCTGCGAGAAATATTAACAGTTATAACTTTAAATGCAATATAATATCTTACCTGTGCAATATGCATGCAGAAGACATCTTTCGATGGTTATCTGAATAGATTTAATTCAATATTTCACTTTCTTGCAACCACACTCATCCATTCGACAAATCTGTCTGAAAATGAAAAATGGCCATAATCATCAGCAATCCGTTTAGTTTCACCATTAGATTTTACAATCTCTTGTTTATTTTTTGCATCCCTTAAATATACTGTAATTTCACTATAGTCATTATTATGTAGATATTTATTTAATTGCCTGTCATTATAGGCAGTCATATTAATTAATTTTTCAAATATCTTCATGATTAGATTATCTGATCCATTAGATTCAAGCACTATTAGAAATATTCCTCCCGGTTTGAGGATTCTTTTTACCTCATTAAATGATTTTTCAATTTCCGGCCAAAAATAAACAGTTTCGAATGCGGTTATAATATCAAATGTATTATCCTCAAAAGGCAAACATGCAACATTGCCTTCAAGAACTTCAACTTTACCCTGTTTGATATAGTCATCATTAACTTCACGTGACAATTTTACACTTTCAATACTGTAATCAACACCATAAACCTTTTTAGCATTTTTAGCCATACGATTTATATTTATTCCACCACCACATCCAATATCTAAGATTAGATCTTCTGGTTGAATATCTAGGTGTTTTAAACCCCATAAAGCAACAGGAGTGTGTTCTTTATTCATGGATCTTAACTGAAAATTACCAAGTTTTCCTTTTGGTTTTCTCATATTTTCAAAAATGCCCATCATTTCACCATTTTCGGAATGAATCTATTAACATTTTTTGAATAATCGAGGTAATCCTGACCATATACGGAAATCAACATTTTTTCTTCAGTATTCTTCAATACAACTGAAAAAAATACCCAGTATACTATAGGTAAGACAAATAGGTAAATATTATTTGAAATTAAAATTAATCCTGTTGCAAAATATAAAAAAGCAGCATAAATAGGATGTCTAACAATTCCATAAACACCAGTAGTTACCAATATAGTGGATTTTATTTTATGATAAATGCTTGATGTAACTGCACTAATCCAATATACAGCACCATTGATAATAATTAAAAACCCTAAAATCATCAATAACCAATTTAAAGAGATTATTTCATATTTGGGAATGAAATTATAAAAATTAAGAACAAATATTAAAATAACTGTAACCATGACTGGAGTAACCATAAGTGGTCCAATACCAAAAACAGACATATGCTTATTATTATCAATCATGATAATAATATTATCAATAAGAATATAAATATTTTGTTACACCTAAAAATTAAAAAAAATAATGAAGCTATTGGGAGGCTTCCTCAACTTCATCAAAATCTACTTTTTCCCCAAGGAATCTAAGACCAACAAACATTACTATAACACCTAATGGAATACAAATGTACCAAGGTACACCTAATCCTGCTGGAATGTAACCAATAAATAAAGATAAAATAGCTACAAATATCGCATAGTAAATTTGTGTTTGAACATGGTCAATATGGTTACAACTAGTACCCATAGAAGATAGGATTGTTGTATCTGAAATTGGAGAGCAGTGATCTCCGAAAATAGCACCTGTTAATACTCCACTTGTACAAACAATTGTAAAGCTCATGTCACCAGTACTTACAGCCCATCCTAATGGAATAGCTAATGGCATTAAAATACTCATAGTACCATAAGCAGTACCTGTTGCAAATGAAATTAAAGCACCTAAAACGAAAATTAATGCAGGTACGATAAATGTAGGAATCGTATCACTTAGAACACCAACTAAATAATCAGCAGTTCCAACTTCACCAATTACTCCCCCTAAAGACCAAGCAAGAAGTAAGATTACACCTGTGATAACGATGGTTTTCATACCTCCAATCCATTCAGAAATTGCATCTTCAATTGTTAATATTTGTTCACCAACAGCCATTACAATCGCAACGATAGATGCTAAAAGTGCTGCTTGGAATAAAGCTACAGAAGCATCAGAAGCAGATAATGCCTCAAAAATACCATTAAATGATAATGGAGAGTTATGCATTAAATTAATAAGTGCTTGATCTTTACCAGCTAAAATAGAAGTGTATCCACTCCAGTAAAATGCGATTAATGCTCCAATAATTAATGTTCCAATAGGAATAATCGCATTCCATATTGATAATTTAATTCCCTCAACAGGTTTAACTTGATCAAAACCAGGTGCCTCCGGAACAATTATTTCTTCATCATCTTTTCTGGAACGAGCTTTTTGTTCTGCTTTTTTCATTGGGCCGAATTCATATAATGTTAATGCAGATATTACAATGAAAAGTAAAATAAAAATATTATAGAATCTATATGGAATTGTTTGTAAGAATATTCCAAACCCAGTTACGTTAGTTGCTCCAACAGATTTAAAACCAGCTGCAATTAAACTAATCTCTAAACCGATCCAAGTAGAAATGATTGCAATACCAGCTACAGGAGCAGCAGTTGCATCTACAACAAATGCTAATTTTTCTCTAGATACTTTAAGTTTATCCATTACAGGTCTCATAATAGGTCCGACAATTAAAGAATTTGCATAATCATCAAAGAACACACATAATCCTAAAATCCAAGTAAATAATTGAGCTTTTCTTGGAGTGTTAGCTCTTTTAGCAAAGGCATCTGCAAGAGCTTTTGCTCCACCCATCTTTGTAATCAATTGAATAACTCCTCCAATAAGTAAACATTGAAGAATAATACCTGCATTCCAAGGATCAGCCATACAAGAAATAACTTGAGAACCTAATTTTAAAAATGCATTAATTATTGTCGAAATAATGTTCAAATCATTACTACATAACATAAATTCTCCAATGAAAACACCAATGAAAAGAGATAAAACTGTTTCTTTTGTTATGAATGCCAAAATAATAGCAACAAGAGGAGGCAATAACGTTAATATGCCTAATCTAACAGAATTATCTGCACCAGCAGGGGTTTGAGAAATTAATAATGACAATACAAAGAGGGCAATAATTGAAACAGCTGCAATTAAACCTAATCTCATATTATTATTCATTTATTATCACACCATTTTCCTATACATTTATTAAAATAATTAATTTAAATTAACATAATTATGTACAGACTAATATTGTTTTTAATAGTATAAAAATATTATATACCTGATAATGATAAAAATCTATAAAAAAGTAGTTTTTTAACTAAAAGTGCTGTTAAAAGTATAATTTTATAATAATGATCATGGTTTATTTATTATTCATGTTTAATTTCATCAATTATCTCTAAAATATAGTCTTCATCACCATATTGCTTTAAAAAATTTAAACATATATCTTTAGGATATTTAAATGAGAATGTTCGTAGAAATAACTCTCAAAATCAGTGTAATTAATAATATCCATATGATATTTCTCCCAAAAATGAAGCGGATGTGAATTTAAAAACTCATAACCTTTATTGGTTATTGAATCCTGATTAAAATAATTATTTGAATTTAAAAAGTGCTTTAAAGTATTATAATTAATGTTATATGTAGTTTCGATTGTAAAAATAGAATACTTTAAATCAATCCCCTCATCAACTGACCTTAAAAATTTATATGCAATGAATCGGATATCCTCTCTAAAATCATTTTTTTGAGTGTTGATTGACTTAAATAAATTTTTCTGCATTTCATCAGGATCATAGTCCAAATTAATACCGCAAAAGTGACAGAATTTATCATGGCTGTCAATCGGCATGCTACAATATGAACAAATATCCTCATGGGAAGTTATTGTAGGTTCATGGTTTTCATTAAATAAATAAGCCAATCTGATCAGCAATGAATCATTTAATATCATTCCACTTTCATACTCCTCTTTTATCTGATTTTTAATTTCGAATGCCTTACTGCGAGTTACATGAGCATCATCGATTAAAGATTCAATATAAAAAGAAAATCCACCTTCACCGCCAATCACATCTTCCAAAGACAATTTAACAATTGGAAGGTTATCCTCCAAATCCAAGATAATATTCATCAGTTCAACATCTTGATTTTTAAATAATTGAGTGATTTCACGAAAATAATCATCATCAATATTGTTCCTATTATCAAGACAATCATAATTAACAATATCATAGTTTAAAGGGGCGCTGTAAGCAATATGGGATTTATCAATGTCTAAAATATGAATACTTCCACATATACTTAAATCATAGAAATGAGTTGATAACTCATCATTATCATAATCAAAATTTGAATATACATGATCTCCTGGAATAACAAATTCAATAGCGCTTGCAACAATATTTTCATTAATTTTACTTGCAAATCCATACTTGATTAACAATTCAACAACCAATCGAGTTGGTTCCATAATACTGGGTTTGTTATGTTCCACCATGGTGTTTTCAAGCTCATTTAAAAAGATATGATTGCCTCTAAATTCTGGCAGGACATATACATTATTCAATGCTGCCGTTATAAATTCTCTTGAAAAGTCATAAGAACAGAATCCGACAACTTTATTGTCATAAACTAATTCTTTAAAAAGATTGCACTCCCTATATTTTAAAATTAAATCCTCGTGTTCCATAGAGTCTAAGAGATATTTGTAATACTTTTGTAAAATTCCACAAATATCCAAGGCATTTTCGCTCAAAAATACATTTTGAGTATTATCCTCTTTTATAATATAATCAATTTTGTTCATATTAAAAACCTTCAGTGAATCAAATGTTTGTGGTTAAAACTATATATTATTTAATTATATATAAAATAATCGATTTATATTTTTGTATTAACTAAAAAAAAGTCAACAGTTTAGTTATTACTAAATTAAATATTGAAAATAATTTATATGAAGTAGAAGACCTGGATCTGTTAGACTGCAAACCTCCAACCCATATGGCAAAAATGTCATGTCAACATGAGTTTCGATTATGCAATTAACAAATTCAGGCAACATATAAATAAACCCCACAAATCTGAAATATAAATCCGTAATGCCTAAATTATCCATTTTGTTTAAATTTGATAAAATATTTAGGGGTGTTCGCCAAAAGTAATTTTTTTGATGCAAATTTTTCTTTGTTTTTGAATTAAAGTAGTTTTAATCAGTTTCAAAAATTAATTTTAGATTTTTGGCGGACACCCTTAATAAAATAAAAAACATATTTTAACTATGAACATTTAGTTATAGGTGCAGGCGGAGTTGGAATTGGACTTGCAACATCTGTTGGATCACAAGGAGCTGATATCGCAATTTATGCAAGAGGAGAAACTGCAAATGCAATAAAAGAAAATGGAATTAAAAGAACGGGATTATTTGCCCACATTGAAATTAAAAATGTACCAGTTTATGAAAACTACAATGAAATTCCAAAAAATAATTTTGACTATATCTTCATATGCTCAAAAACCACAGCTAATGAAGATATTGCATTAAATCTAAATAACCATAAAGATATCTTAAAAGACAGCACTAAAATCATCATTTTCCAAAATGGATTTGGAAACGATGAAGTTTATTTAAAGTATTTTACTAAAAAGCAAGTTTTCTCAGCACGTGTAGTAACTGGTTTTACAAGACCCCAAAGACATGTTAGTGAAGTAACAGTCTATACCGAGCCAATCCTTCTAGGTTCCATTAAAAATGAAAATCCGGAATGTCTAGATGAAATTGCTGATTTAATTACAAAATCTGGAATAGAATGTGAACTTACAGATGAACTGGACAAATATTTATGGGCTAAAATGATATATAACTGCACATTGAATCCTTTAGGCGCCATATTGGATGTGACTTACGGACAGCTCAGCGAAAACCCATATAGTTTGGAAATAATGAACAACCTCATTGATGAAATATTTAATGTAATAAAATCAAGCCCATATGGAACTTTGTGGGATGATTCAGAGGACTATAAAGAAATATTTTATAAAAAACTAATCCCTGATACCTATAACCATTACTCATCAACACACCAGGATATCCATTTGAAAAATAAAACCGAAATAGATTCTCTAAACGGCAAAGTAATCGAACTGGGGAAGACATATAATGTTAATGTAATTACTCATGAAATTATTTATAATCTTATAAAAGCTATTGAAAGTACCTTTTTAAAAAACTAAAACTTTATATATGTTGAAAATTAAAATAGTATTGTTCATATTGTTATATACTATTTTTTTATAATATGAACAATGGTGATGGTTGAAATGAGCATTCGTTTGTATTCCTTTAGTGGTGTTTAGGAAGAGAATGTTCATTTGTTTTAAAAATGAAAAAAACTATTTTTTAATGATTATAAAGTACTTAGGTGAAATCATGAGTGAACTTAAAGAATTAATAGATGAATACATCGAACTTGAAGAAAAATTAGACGAAATCGAAGATGATGAAAGCGAAGAATATAATAAAATTGCTGAAAAATTAGATGGCAAAGGACATGAAATTGATCATTTGGTTTATAGCGAAGAATTCGTTATTGTATACAATGCAGATACTGAAAATGATGAAGTTGTTGCTTTAATTATATCTAATGAAGAAGATGAATGTGAAGAATTCTTTATTCCGGTTTACACTTCCGAACAAGAAGCCGAAAAAGCTATTGAAACTTTTATTGAAGAATCTGGCGAAGTTAATTTTGCATTTGACAAAGTAGTTGGAAATGCAATTGTTCAAGCATATGCTGATGACGATGAATTCTTAGGTCTCGCCATTAACGCTCCACAATGTGATTTTGTCATTTTTGGTGAAAGTGTACACGATTGCTGTGAATAAATATGAACCCTAAAGATTACGAAGATTACAAGAAAAATAACCTTAAAGCTTCTAAAAGCCAACTAAAAGAATATATTCAAATATATGCAGATATGGCTAAAAAACTTAAAAGTGAAAATGCCATTGAGCTTGAAGCTGTTAAAAATAATATTCGTGATACTTATCCAACTGAAATTTACTTTACGCTTGTCGATGAGGCGTTAAAACCTGTTAAATTAACAATTACAGAAATTAGCAAAGAATATGTCATTCCCCTATTTACCGACATGAGAGAATATGCAGCAGGTAGTGCTAAAATATCTAAATTGTTTTTAGACAAACTTGACCTAAAAGTAATAACTCCAAAAGACATTGCTGATTTAGCTAGTGAAGATGAATATTTCCAAGGTTTTGTTATTAATCCCCATTCACAAAACTTTAATATGAACAGAAATGGCGATTTCTAATGTATATCTGCCCAACAATTGGAGAGAGCCATGAAAAAGATTTCCTTGTAAGCGGATCTTTAGATGATTTTAAAATTATTGTTTTTTCCAACAGGAAAGAATACAACAAAGGATTTGAATATTTAGAATTAGTCGATTATAAACCTACTAAAGTACCTGATGAATTATTTAGGGAACTTGCAAAAAACGATGATGCATTCAGTGGTTTGATTTTAGATATTCACAACCAAAATAAAATAATACCGAAAGAAGATTTACTCCTGAATGAGTAATATCTTTATTCCTTTTTAGAGTAAATGCTGTTTTTAACATTATCAAATCAGCAGAAATTAATCTAATACATTTCAATATTTAAATCTGATTAATAAGTATGGCAAATTTTAATTTTGTAATGCTCTTATTAAATTTAATTAAAAACCGTTCATATTCTTTTAAAACTCAATTCAGAATAACTATTGGCGAACACCTGATTGTAAAAAAAAGTTTATTAAAGAAGAGTTATTCTGACTCCTCTGTTTCATCAACTTCATCTGGAATTTGACTTTGATAATATTTATACCTATAAGACATTTTAAAGCCGGTAATAACTTCTCTTTTAGGTCTTTTTTTACGTTTTATATTTGGACCATTCATTTCTTTGAATTTTTTTTGAAATGGTTTAGCCATGTTTTTATTTTCTCTTTTGAATTGAGAAGTTCTATGCCTAACATGTGGTGATTTAAACATTCTTTTTCTAACTAGCCTTCTATTACTAGTAACTCTTCTTAGCATTAAAATCACTTATAAGTTCTATTTATATTTTTAGTAGCGGATTTATCTAAAGTAGATTGAATTTCATCAATTCTTTCAACTACAACTTTAATAGCTTGTTCACCTTGACGAGTAGGATTAATACCTTGTTCTACAAGTAATGCATCCCTAATATCTCTTAATCTGTCAATTGAATCAATTTTCATAATTGTACTATAAAACATGAGTTTTCCTCCTAATTACTAATAATCTTTGATTAATATAATAAAAATATTTTATGTTTAATGATAAATACTTAATCATGTTCGAAAAACAATATGTGATTTATCTTGCTGGAGGATGCTTTTGGGGTGTTGAAGCATTTATTTCAAGACTCCAAGGCGTTAACAATACCGAAGTTGGATATGCTAACGGAATTGATTTAGCTCCAACTTATGAAAAGGTATGCACTGGTAAAACTGGCCATGTAGAAACCGTTAAAGTAACATATAATCCTAAAATTATATCCCTTGTTGAAATTTTGGAGAATTTTTTTAAAATCATTGATCCCTATGTAAAAAATCGTCAAGGTTCGGATATTGGAACACAATATCGTACAGGCATTTATTGGCAGGAAGAATCACAGAAGGATATTGTAATTAACTTTTTAAAATCAAAACAGAAAGAAGCATCTGAAAAAATTGTGGTAGAGGCTTACCCAATTAGTTGTTTTTATCCAGCTGAAGCATATCATCAAAAATACCTAGAAAAGAATCCTCACGGCTACTGTCATGTTGATTTAAATTTAATTGATGATAAAGAATTCGACCACCTGACTCGTGAAGAGTATGAAATAACACAGCTTGCTATGACAGAACCTCCATTTAGTGGAAAGTATGATAATTTTTTTGAAGATGGTGTGTATGTCGATGTCATAAATGGTGAAATTTTATTTTCTTCAGATGATAAGTTTGATTCAGGATGCGGTTGGCCAGCATTTTCAAAACCGGTTAAAGAGGATGCAATTACAAAACACAGAGACTTTTCACATGGCACAACACGTGTTGAAGTTAGAAGTTCAAAATCAAATGCGCATTTAGGTCATGTTTTTAATGATGGTCCAGGAGGAACTCCAAGATATTGTATAAACTCCTCTTCTTTGAAATTTATACCAAAAAAGAAAAATAAATAGAAATTTAACATTTCTATTTTTTAATTTTAATAGTTTTCCTAATAGATTCTTCAAGATATGTTATTTTTACATTATACTTACCAATTTTTGTCAAATGTTTAACTTTAAAAGTTGCAACTCCTTTTTATTGGTTTTAGCATTTGAAGTTTTACCTTTAACATTTATAGTAAACATTTTACCGCCAATAACTTTTCCTGAAGAAGTTTTTAAAGTAACTTTGTATATTTTAGCTTTTTTGGATTTTTTGAATTCAACATTTTCGGCTTTTAAAATTTGTTTTACAAAAAGGTTATTTTTAACTGTAACACCATATTGTGATGTAACAGTATGAGTTTTTACAGTTAACTCTTTATTTTTAATTGTTAAAGTTGTATAACCATTTTTATCAGTTTTGACTTTGTAAATTTTGCCGTTTACTTTAAATTTAACAATCTCACCAGCACCAACCACCAGTGAATTATCACCATAAACCCTAATTTTAAATACTTCACCTGAAGCATAATCCATTATGACTCTTTTAATAGCTGAATTATCAGTGAAAGAAGTATGCTGCAAGAACAATATGTTTTGTATGTGAACTGCACTATTTATTATTGGAGCAATGATATCATAATCATCAGCCGGAACATATGATTCAAGAACCTGCCCAGCAGCTTGTTAGATAACCTAGGGAAAATAGATACACCCCCCCATTATTTACATCATACCTCCATCCAATATCTGAATAAAAACAAGCAAGGTTTTTTAAATTACCTTCCGACAATATATAAGAATAATAGGAATAAAATAAATTTATTTCCATTAGTTAAAATTTTTTCACCTCAAGCACTACATTATCATCTATGAATATGATATCTAATAAAAGTTTAGTTTTATCTAAATCGAATGATTATATACTAAAAACAATAAACTATAATACAATGAAAATTGAAGAAATCAAACATCCGGAGCTTAAAAATTATATCAACCTAGTATACATGCAAGGAGAAAACGACAACAAAAAAGCTATTTTAAAATTAGAAGAAGAAATCAAAGAATATATTAAAAGTAATGTTTTTATAATCTCAATTGAAAATAATGAGGCTGTTAAAATTCCTTATGGTAATGATGCTGAATATGTAGTTCCTGTTTTTACAGACCTTAGAGAATACACATTAGGTATGCAATATTTCTCTTTAAATGTTATGGATGAAAATAAGGAATACCTCCTTGAAAAATTAGATTATTTTAAAAAATTAAAAGAAGATCCTAAATTCTTAGGATATCTTGTAAATATTAGTAGTGCAAGCTATATTATTAACACCAGTTTACTCTAAAAACTCTTCTTTTATATCATCAACTATTTCTCTAAACCTTTTAGATACCTCATCATTAGAATCAAGTACAGAAATAGTTCCATTTTTATTTGGTGAGTCAGAAACGTTTTCTTCAATCGGCAAATCGCCAAGATAAGTTATACTCATTTCCTCAGCGAATTTTTTACCATTACCTTCACCAAAGATGTTTAATTTTTCACCACAATGCGGACAAATATAGTATGCCATGTTTTCAATTAAAGCAATTTTATCTATATTCATCATTTCAACCATTTTAACACACTTAAGCACATCCTCTTGTGAAACAACATTTGGTGTAGTAACCATTAAAACTAAATCAGTATCCGGAATAGTTTGAAGAACAGTCAATGGTTCATCACCAGTTCCAGGAGGATTATCAATAACCAAAAAGTCAAGCTTGCCCCAGTGTGCATCAGAAATCAATTGTTTAATTGCACCGGTTTTTTGAGGCCCCCTCCAAATAATTGGCCTATCTAAACTGTCAATTAAAAAAGCCATTGACATTACTTTAAGACCACTTTCAGTAACTACCGGAAACATTGAACTTTTATATTCTTCCTGTTTTTCTTCAATGTATTTTTTCTGTTCTTCTTGAGATAAACCTTTCTCAATAATACCCTCTTCAACAATAGCTTTGAAAGCATCAAATTGATATTGGTTGAATTGTTCTTCAAGCATTTCAATTCCAAGCATTTTAGGAATGTTTGGACCATGAATATCAGCATCTAAAATGCCAGTTTTATATCCCATAGCTTGTAATGTTTCAGCAATATTGGCTGCAACAGTAGATTTTCCAACTCCACCTTTTCCACTCATTACAACGATTTTATATTTAATTTGACTTAAATTCTTAGCTAATCTGATTTCTTGTTGCATCATTTGCATTTGTTGTTCGGGAGTCATCTGACCCCCATGACCGTGATGACCATGTTCAGGCATATTTCTCATCTCTCCATTATTTAACTAAATTTTTTACTAACTTCTTCAACAGCAAGGATTAACGGATCTGTAACCATGGATACAGGTGGCGCATAAGCAAATTCCATATTACTTAAATCAAAGCAAGTGAGTCCTTCTGTAATAGCCAAAGTCATTGTATCAATTCTTTCAGCTACTCTTTCTTCCGCAATGATTTGACAGCCGATAATGGTTCCATTTCCATCACAAATAACTTTAATATCCATTGGTTTTGCATTAGGATAATAACGTGCTCTTGTAAGTGCTTGTACTTTTTGAACAACAGGTCTAATGCGATTCTGTTGAGCGAAACTAGTGGTATAACCAACAGCACCAAATTCTAATTTACCTACTTTAGAAACCATTGAATTTAAAACCGGATTAAATCTAGATTTCTTACCACAAATTGTACGAGCCAATGTTTTTGATTCACGAACAGCAGTAGTGCCTAATTGAGAAATAGTATTGGAACCTAAAATTAAATCTTTGGATTCAACACAATCCCCAACAGCATAAATATCATCTACTGAAGTTTCCATTCTATCATTTACAAGTATTGCCCATCTACCAAGTTCACAACCAGCCATACGGGCAAGATCTAATTCAGCTCTAACTCCTGTTGCCATGATAACCATATCAGCATCATATAAATCTTCATCACCAAAGCAAGCTTTTTCTACTTTCCCATCACCAATTAATTTAGTAATTGGTTTGCCCAATACTACTTTAATACCTTCCATTTCCAAGTAATTAACTAATATATCAGACATATCCTTATCAAGAGACCTGGGAACAATTTGAGGCAACATTTCACTTAAAATTACATCCAAACCTTGTTTTTTAAGAGCAAATGCAATTTCAATACCAATTAATCCTGCACCAGTGACAATTGCACTTTTAGCATCTTTCATTGCTTCTTGTACACGAATACCATCATCAATGTTACGGATTCTAAATACTCCCTCTAAGTCCACACCCTGCATTGGAGGAACAAATGGATTGCCACCAGTTGCAAAGACTAATTTATCATAATCCATGACAATTTCATTACCATCTTGTTCATAAGTAACTGTTTTTTTATCAGAGTCAACTGCGATTACTTCTACTTCAATGATAACTTCAATGTCCTTTTTCTTATAGTCTTCAGGAGTTCTCATAATAATATCATCAAATGATTCTATTGTACCGGACAATACATAAGGAATAGCGCATGGGGAATATGCTACTTTATTATCTCTTGTGAGAACTACAATTTCAATATCTTTGTCAAGTTTACGAATATTTGAAGCTGTAGAGATTCCTCCAGCTCCACCACCAACGATTACTACTTTCATTTTAACATAACCCTATAAGATTTATACAAAGTTATATTTATTTAAAACGATATAAAAAGATTAAGGTTTAACTATGAAAAAAATAGAATTTGATTTAAAAAACAATCCTTTTATTAATTTTCAATCTGCAAGATACTCCGTTTCAGCAAGAATGAATGTGAAAAACTTGTGGGAGTGGTGTCATGAAAACGATAAATCTTTTTTTATTATGAGTTTAAGTTGTTTAATGAATGCTGTAAACTCTGTTTGTCAACTTAAAAGAAGAATAATTGATGGTGAAGTAATTGAATACGATTATCTTGAAGGTTTAACTCCAATTATGGATGAAAACCATGAAATTTACAAAGAAATGAGGGTTAAAACACCCCCGGAATTTAGTGATATTTTAGATTGGCATGATTATGTTAAAAATCTTTCAAGATCTGTTTTAGATGGTGAAAATGAAGGCTTTAACTTAGAAATGGAAAAACGAGACTTAACAAATGTTGCTAACTTTTCATGTATTCCATGGGTTGATTTTGACACGTTAACTAACTGCATTATTGATGGAAAAGCAATTCAACCATTAATCACATGGGGAAAAGTAAATAAAAACTATGAGATGAGTGTTTCCATTACTGTAAGTCATATTTTTGTTAATGGTCGAGATTTAGGATGCTTTTTTGAAAATGCTCAAAAAGAATTTAATAATTCATTTTGGAAGTGATTCAATATCTGTTGCTTCTACTTTCATCATTATATGTCTTATGAATTGTAATTTTTATTATTATGATTTAAATTATTATTAATCTTACAGAATAGACACTTTCTTTTTGTGTTATATTCATGTCTCTAAAGTGGCCATTAATCTTTTAGATTTTGGGTAATTTTATGAATAACCTCATATACACCATTATAATTTAATATGAATCATTTTAACCATATATAATAAGTCCGATACTGTCATTGACACTTTTGTCATAAATTTCATACCTTTTTTAGAAGTATGATTATAATACCTTTCTTCTTTTAAAAGGGCAGCATCAATTTTATTTGCTAATTTTTCACCGTCATCAACATAAAAATACATTGTAGCTTCATCATGACCTAATTTTTTCATATATCTTTTTATTCCCCGAATTCCTAATTTATTTAATGTATCAAAAACTAGTTCTGCATTTTTAAAGTTTTGCAGTATCTTAAATGTTTTTATTACATCATCATGTGGAAAATAATGGAATACTCCACCTGCAACAAATAACACAGGATTATTTAGGTCAAAATATTCTAACCAATCATCATTTAAAATAGATCCTTTAATCAAAATTTGGTTTTCACCTGGGGGAAGCAAATTTTCTCGATATTCAATTACTTCAGGTAAATCTAATTCATACCATTTTGTTTTTCCATCATAACACCTATTATAAGTTGTTTCAAGTCCACAACCTAACTCTACAATAATCCCATCAGGATTTCTTTTTAAAAAATCTTTTACATACCTATCAATATTCATACTTCTAACAGCACTAGCCATAAAAGTATATTCTGATTGGTCTTTGTTGATATCTGGCAATGTATCTTTTAGTTTTAATGCTGTTTCATCATACAGGATATTAGGGAAATTTTCACTTGAATAAATTCTTCCCATCATAGGTACAAAAAGAGTTTTGGATATTTTATTAAACTTAGACATGAAAATAATTAGGTATAACTAAACTTTAATACTTTTCTATTATGGTGATAAAATGACTAAAAATTTAAAAGATAGTGTGGAAAAAACATCATAGTTTAGAGTATTTGCTTGTAAAAAATTACCCGCAATCTACCTAATACGGATACAATTAGAATTTTAAATGAAATAAGTTTAAAAAAACCTTCAAAACCACCATATCATGAAGCAGATTCTAGTTTTAAATTATGATAATATTTTCCGAAGCTGCTTTTGCATTTGATAAAGAGGTTATTAGAAAATTAAATTTTGGCAAACATTAAATTGTTATAAAAAAAGTAATGGGAATATAAATTCCCAAATGTTTAATTTTTCCGACGTATTGATACACCTAAAATCATCATGATCATTAAGATTAATAATAATATCGGATTTCCAGTAGCTGGAATTAAATCAATACTATTCATCTTTTCTGGAATTGTTGAATTGTTCTTATTATGTGATTTACCTACATAAATGCTCATTGTAGTATAATTTGATTTATAATTTTCATCTCCACTATAAAATGCAGTGATAGTGTATTGACCAGAACCTATAGGAGTAAATTCAAAGATTTCCCCAACAGGAAGTGTAGCCATTTTTTTACCATTTACATAGTAAGTTACAGTACCAGTTGCACCTTTAGGCAGATTAACTATAACTTTAATTTTATCGCCTGTTACATGTTTGGATTTATCAGTATTAATGTTCATAAGAGTATCCGCTTTTAAAACATTTACATATAAAGTCATGTTATCAGTTAAGTAATTATTATCTCCATTATAAATAACTACTATTTTGTGTTTTCCTGCTTTATCTGGAGTAAATTTAAATGTTTCATTTAAACCAAGAGTAATAGGTTTATTATCATCAACAATGTAAGTTACAGTACCAGTAGCATCACTAGGAAGCAAAGGATCTATATGTATATTATCTTGGTTATATACTGGATTTTTTGGAGAACTAATAGCATCTAAACAAGAATTAGCTTTTTTAACTTCAAATTCATCAGTGTCAGACACTATACTATAACCTTCAATATCACCAGTTACAGTAGCAGAATAGTTACCTGCATCTAAACGACCTAAATCTACAATCGCTTTACCATCAGCAACATGAATATTAAATGTTTTATTAGTTGATGAGGAATTGGAATTGATTAAAGTAACAACAATTACATAATCGCCATCTAAAGTAGCTGTAACATTAGCTATTGGATGATTAGGATAAACTGTATCATTAACTTCAATATGAACATTGATAATTCCATTAACAACTTTAAATGTATCATATTCAGATACTGAATTGTAATTAGGAATATTAGCAGTTACAACAGCAGTATAACTTCCAACAGGTAAAACATCAATATCAACACTGCCAGTACCACCAGACACAGCAACAGTATAATTCTTATTATTAACAGTCACCACATACTCACCATCAACACTGCCAGAAACAACAGCAACAGCATGATCAGGATAAGTCACATCATTAACAACAACACTAACATTAATAGTACCATTTATAACATTAAAAGTTGTACTAGCATTAGCTTCATTGTATTTATCTGTTTCATTGAATTTTACATTAGCTATGTATCCTTCACCAACATTTAAAGTAATGCCAGTTACACTTTTTGTTGTTTCACCTTCATTTAGAGTTACAGTATAATGTTTACCATTTATATAAACATCATATGTTCCAGTTGCATTAGCTGTAATTATTGTAATAGGTGCATTTGGATAGGTAACTTCATCTACATCAATTGATACATTTACATTAAGTTTTTTTACAATTATATCAACTGCACCACTAACACTTGAACCATAATTAGAATCACCTAAATAGTGTGCAGTTATAGTGGAAGTACCTACTGAAGTAGGTTCATATATAAAACTATCACCAGCTGTAATAGTAGTAATTAATGTATCGCCATCATAAATTTCAATATTACCACTTGTAATTGTAATGCTACCTGCCTTAACAACAGGTGTAATCATAACTTTATCACCTATGTATATACTGGTTGTATTAACATTTAAAGTAGTATTAGTTTTTAATTTAGTGATAGTGAATATTGTACTATTATATATACTAGAGTAATACTCATCACTTATATGATATGCAATAACACTATACTCACCTATATCAAGATTATTAACATCTAATGTAATATTCCCATAATACCAGTTTTATTTGTGTATGTTTTTATTAGGTTATTACTACTATCATATATTTCTATTGTAATATATTGACCAGCTTCATGATTATCTTGATATACCAGAGCACCATTTTGACTATTAACAGCGCCAACAACTGGAGTAACTGGACTATTACCAGTATTCATATAATTATTGAAACCATAATAACTAACATTAGTTAATTCAACACTACCAATATTATAAATAGCATTAATTAAATTATCATTGCCTGTGAAATTTGTGGTAATTGTAACTTCATTAGAATTAACACCAACATTAATCTTAATATTATTTGAATTTGCCTTATTATTTGTTAAATTTGAATTGGTTATTGTTAATCCTTGTACATTATAAATTACAGAACCAAATTTTGCACCATTATAATTGAATAATGAATTGGATATTGAATTATTTGAACTATTTATATATGCAGCTCCACCATTATCCGTTGCTTTATTATTATTAAACTTGGAATTGTTAATGGTAACATCACTATTCTTACTATAAATCGCACCACCATTCTTATTAGCATGGTTATTTGTAAAATTACATCCATCTATATTAATATTAGTAGATTGTTGAAATATAATTGCTCCACCAGACTGGCTTGCATTATTGCCTGTGAAAATACAATTAGATATTGCACTATCCCTACAGTTATATAAATCAATAGCTCCACCGTAAGTATTAACAGTATTATCAATAAATTCACAATTATTAATCAATAATCCTCTATTATTTTTAGCAAGAATACTTCCCCCATAATAAGGAGTATAAAAAGGATTATATACTACATTATTATTAATAAATCTACAATTTTGAATATTAATATTGCTATTTGAATTTTTTAAATATAATGCACTACCTCCAGAAGCAGATATTCCATTTTTAAATGTTATTCCTGATATATTTACATTATTTGCAGATACTGACCAAATACTATATCTATTTGTACCATCCATTATAACTTCTTCACCATTGTATGCTAAGATATTTACAGCTTTATTGATCTCTATATGAATATTAGAATTAAAACTAAACCATTTATAATCATTATACGTTCCACCCCTAATGTAAATAGTATCTCCATTACTCGCCCTTGTTAATGCATATTCTAATGTAACAAAAGGATGATGAAATGAACCAAATTGAGGTTCAGGACGATCATGACCATTAAGACTAACATACCAAGTGTTTCCAGCTCGAAGTATATCATCAATTGAAGATGCCCCTAAAAGGTTGTTTTTATTTATAATACTATAATTTGAAGATGAATTATTAAAATATTCATGAGTATTTAAATTATCTTCACTATCAGCAAACATATTCTCATCAATAACACTCTCATTTTGTGGAAAATCGACATTTACACTTCCATCAGATGTTAAATTGTCACCTAATTCAACAGCACCAACAGAATTAATTGACATGAACACTATGAAAAGTACTGAAATTAACACTATGACCTTTTTGTTTTTATTCACATTTTCACCCCCTTTTATATCAATCCGTTTAAAATAGGATATTTATTTTATAATTTACAGGGTGTCCGCCAAAACTAATTTTTTTTATTTTGAATTTTTTATAACTGCGTTATAATTTTCTTGTTTTGTTAATTTTTTTCATTAAATTAATTAGAATTTAATTTTAATTATTTATTATTCATAATTTTTAATATGGATTATAATGATTTATTTATATTTGATTTTAGTCATTTTTAGAATAGTAATATTTATATACTATGATGTACATATTTTATATTAGATATGAGTTATTATGTGTTGGTTATTTATGGTTAGTAAGAAAGTTATTAAGAATCAGGCTGAATTAGGCATTAGGACTTATGATTTTAATGTTCCAGAGAATCATATTTCTCGTTTTGTGGTTGATTTTATTGAAGAATTTTATCCGATTTTGGGAATTAAAGAGAATAAGAAAAAAGGCGGTAGGCCTTCATATCCTCCATGTTCCATGTTAAAATTACTTGTTTATGCAAAAATAGACCATATTGAAAGTGCTAGAGTCATTGCAGAAATGACAAAGTACCATGACATATATAAATTCGTTTGTGATAGAATTAAACCCTCTGAACGTTCAATTCAAAGGTATCGTGATGAATTTGGACGTTATTATGAAGTATTGCTTCAAATGACATTAAAAATGGCCGTAAAAAAAGGATTCACTGAATTTAATCATGTTGTAGTCGATGGGACCATCAAAAAAGCATTCAATTCTAACCAAAATATGATCAGCAAAAAAGAAACCAATTTGCTGGTCCAGTTCTACAAAGGACTGGAAGTTGACCTTAAAAAGCTTGAAAAACTCAATAAACCAGCTCAAAAAATACTAAATGACAAGGAAATGTCCAATGATGAAAAATTAGAAATATTATATGACATCAGAACTCAATTCAAATTCACAGGACAGGATAAAATACCAATGAATGATATTGAAGCACGCATGATGAAAGGCAAAAAAGGAAACTTCCTGGTTGCTTATAATATCCAATCTGCAGTCGATTACGACACCAAACTAATCTGCGCATTAAACGTCACACAAAACCCTACAGACCATTACCAACTACCAGAAGTAGCTGACAAAGCAATAAACAACATAGGAAAAGTACCAAAACACATGAGTGCAGATACAATATATTTAAATCAAATAAGCCTATCATACTTTGTAAACAAAGGAATAGATGGATTAATACCAACAAGAAAACAATCCAAAGAAAAAATAGGCAAATTAAATCCAAACCAATTCCATAAAGACCACTTTTACTACATATCCGACCTAGACTTATTTATGTGCCCATCAGGACAACCAATGTACTTCTACAAAGAATACACACAACCAAACGAAGAACCAGACAAACCCGACAAAATAAAAAGACTCTACAACAATTATACTGCATGTAAATACTGCATTCACAGAAAATCCTGCTTAACAGACAAACAAACACATAAAACCATCACAGAAAACGGTGGCAGATTAGAAAGAGCAATGTTCTTCAAAATGGAAAAAGAAGAATATAAAGAAGAATTCAAAAAAAGACCAAGTGTAGAAGGACCATTCGGAATATTCAAAGAACAATACCATGTAGAACAAGAAATAGTAATCGGAATGGTAAAAACCGGAGAAAGACTCAACCTAGATGCACTAGCATACAATATAAAAAGATTATATAATCTTATTCAAGGAGAACAAAATAATAAAGAAGATATTGTTGATTTTTGTGAAAGTATATCCACTACACACCAATTAAAGCTTGATGTGACCATTTACTAGAATCCACACTCAAAAATCATTTTTGGCGGACACTCTACATTATAAAAAAATATCAATATAATTTTTTATTAACAAAATATATATGATTACCTAAATTAGGCTCATTGGCACTTTCAAAATATTAATTGATGAATTATTGAAATCACATAAAATTTTGAAAAAAATCAGTTTACAGCAACATCATATTTCAATGAACTTAAAAATTACAAAAATTTATTTCATCAAAAATCTTCTGTAAGTATTTCTTTTTAAAAACAAACACTCTTTTATTAGCTAATTTTTTACTATTTGGTTGAGGAATTTTTTCATTTAACCTAGAAGCTCCTAAATACTTAGTATCTCCTTCAGTTAACAAATGAACTTCCCCATCATCAATAGCTTTTTTAATAATAGTATAATCATCAAAAAAAATATCAAAATCGTTACTTAAGTAATAAATTCCCGAATCAGCAATTATATTATCTTCGCCATACAAAACAATTAAAATAGCTTCACGATTAAATAATTGAGAAAAAGAAATTAAGTTAAAAAAGTCAATGCCGGCTATTTTAAATTTATCTTGAGGATAATGTCTACCGCAGTGTTTAGTTGAGTATTTTAATGGTGCAACAAAAAAAGTTATGGATTCATTCAAGGTGACTTCATTAATATTTTTACCAATGACTGCCTCAAATGAATTCATTTTAATCAAATTATTATCTATCTAAAGCTGGAATACCAGTAATTCTTAAACCACCATAATGAGATTTGTATTTAATGTTTAATCCAATTAACAATGGTGTAATTTTTTCAATAATTCTGGCTTTTTCCAACATTCCTGTATCAATTGTTTTAATTCCTGGGATTTTATCGATAATTTCAGCAGCTGTTGCTTTTGCTTCTGCATCATCACCTGCAATTAAACAGTCACAATCTATTTCTTCTGGGATATTTGAGAGGTGAGAGTTTGAAATATTACAGAATGCACAGATTACTTTTGCACCAGTTCCTTCTAAAAGTTTAGCTGTTCTTTCAGCAGCAGAACCTTCCATCAAATCAACAAATCTAAATGGTTTTCCACCAATTGCTGTTTCTAAAGGTACCGTCGCATCCATTACTATTTTATCTGTACAAAATTCTTTTATGCTTTCAACAGTTGGTTTTTGTGCAGCTAATGGTACTGTGAGTATTAAAATATCTCCTTCTTTTGCAGCATCTTCATTTGCCATACCAATCATGTTTAAATCATAGTCCGATAAATCCTCTTTTGCTTTTGCAACCACATCTAATGCTTTTTCTTCTTTTCTAGAACCTACAATCACATCAACACCAGCAATAGCTAATCTTTCTACAATTCCAAGACCTTGTGGCCCAGTTCCTCCAATTACACTTACCTTCATTTTAATCACCTATTTTTTATCATAAAGCAGGCCACCAACGAATATCAAATATTCAGGTAGCCTACCTTCATGAGCATAAATAATTTTATATCCAAAAATATCCTCAACAGTTTTATCTACGTCCCCTCCTAATGCCTCTATTGGATATCTCATTTTAAGAGGCATTTTACATTGCATTCCAAATTCTCTTGTGCATCTCATGCAAAGAGTACATTTTCCCAAAAATAAACCCATTGAATCCTCATCTTCTAAAGCATAAATATCATTCATTAATCTGACTTTAAATCGCTCAAATCTCTTTAAAACCATTTTTAATTGGTCATCACTGAATGTGGCTTCAAGTTCATCAGCTGAAAATTCAATTTTAAAAGCAATTAATTTAAGTTTATTATATGAATGCCAAAGCTCATCTACATCAAAATCAAATGGAGGATAACTCCAATTATATCCAAGCATCTCTTGCTCTTCCATGCATAATTTTGAAAATTTTTCAAAATCCACATATTTTTCATAATACTCCTCAACATCCACATCGGCCATGAGCTTTTTTATCTCTGACATGATTATCTATCTCTACATTGAATATAATAAAACTTTCTATAATAGTTATTATGCAACGGGAATAATTTTTAAATTTAAATTAAGATTTATTGATTAGCAACTATTAATTAATAAAAATTATCCATTTATTACACGATTTATTCCAATTTTTTTAGAATTGTACTTTAATGATTTATTAGTGTCATTAAGTGATTGCTTTAAAGTGGTTACAATTGCATTTCTTAGCTCATCACTAAAATCAATGCAGTTTCCTCCCCTAAATTCACAGATTTTTGATATTTTATTATCTTCTAAATATTTAATATATTCCTCCCATTCGCTGGCTATTTCATCAATGAATATCTTAACATCAAGAATTTTATCATTTAATTCGTTTGCTTTTTTGAAAGCTTCTTTTTCAATGTCTTTTAAGTCATTTTCATTCCATTCATATAAATATGTTTTCTCAGCCATAATATCACTTTAGGTATGCCTAAATAATAATTATAAATTAATAGTATATAAATCAAATATAAAAAATTAAATAAGTTAGTAATAATGATAGGTAAGTCCGGCTTACTTTACCGCACAATATATTGACCCGGATTTAGAAAATCATCTAAAAATTCCAAATCAACCTCATCAATATCAATAAACTCGTAAGTGTTTATAATATTATTTTTAAGGTTTTTGCCAACCTTTATCAACCCAATATGATCTTCTGTAAAAATATGAGAAATCAAATCTTTTGCATAGACAAATTCCCTTTTTTGAGTGTGAACTAAAAAATCGCCTTGAACATAGCAGTTTTCACGGCCATATTTTTTAGTGAAATTTTCACAAGCACGAGTAATAAAAACTTTTGGCCCAATATTGACTTTAACATTGTTTAGTCTAGAAGAAGCCATCTCTAAAAGAATTATGCAAGTTGTAAGCTCATCACTCCAGTAATCAGCTTTAAATACATTGAATTCCTCATGATTTAATTTCCTCTCCAGTGCCTGACAGGTTTTTCTAAGCTGAGGATGCAATGTATCCAGGGGAATATCTGGAATATTAAATCTGAATGCAATCAATTCGCCATTTCTAGATTTGAATTCATTTAAAATACCTTCCTTATTTAAAGATTTATTTAATGGATAGAAATAATCCTTTTTATTATCAGAAAATATATAATTTCTTGCCGATTGGATAAATTCAGCCATTTTGTCCAATCTTAAAGAAGCACCAACATTCCTATTCTTATCAGTTGGATCGATGACAATTAAATGATCCTTGAAATTACCAGAAGTTCCATAACCTTCTAAATCAATGCTTTGACCAAAACGCCATTTAATGGCTGCATTTAAACAGCTTTCAAAGTCCCCATAATGGATTATTAACAATTCACATAAATAACCTGCGAATCCTCCGACTTTAAACTCAGATCCATAAGTTCCAGTCATTGCCATGAAGCGTTTAAGTAATAAAACCTCATCTTCCTGAGATTTCTCCAAATGGTCTTTGACATAGAGAGTATGCAAAATGCTTCTATCAACCGCTGATTTAAGCTGATTGCCATTTTCAATTTTATAACATGGCACAATATCAACTTCACAATCCTCAATGCAGGTTGTAACATAAGGATGTGAAGCAAAATGATGATTTGGACGAGTATTGAAATAATCACAGCATTTATGTGCTAAATCAAGACCTGTTTCTTTTAAATATTTCTTATCAGCACCCAATGGAAAGGCTATGAAAATATCAATGTCAGATTTACCTTTAAGAGCAGTATTTTTAGCAACGGATCCTACAAGAGTTACTTTTGCATCAATACCTTCCCTATCACATATATCCTGTATGAAATTCATTATTTTCAATGATACATTATCAATATGTTGTTTTTCATCAACTGTTGGCTTAATATCTTTCAGAATATCATCATAATCCATATAATCACAATTCAAATATTTCCATATCTTCATATATCGGTCCAGAGGGTGTTAATGTGGATTTTTTAAAAGAAATGTGTGTCACTTCCATCTCACCAATTTCAAAATCCCCATACTTTTCAATGATTGATTTGACCTTATTTTTATTTTTAGAAGATTTCATTCGCCCAATTGTTAGGTGTGTTGAGAATTTTTTATCCTTTTGAAAACCTAATTTGGCAAATTCCTTATCTAATGCATCATGCAAATTCTTTAAAAGAGCATCCTCTTCTATTCCAATCCAGATAACTTTTATATGATTATTGTTTGGAAAAGCTCGGCAACCTGAGATTTTAATTTTAAATGGTCTAAATTCACTAACCACATTTGATATTGCATTATTAATCAGCTCCAATCCATCTGTATCAATATCGCCGAAGAATTTTAAGGTCAAATGTAGGTTAGTTAACTCCACATATTTAATTTTTGCATCAACAGATTTAAATTCCCTGATGATTTTATTTATTTTTGGTTTTAAATCATCACATAAATCAATTGCAAGAAATGCTCTTACTTGGGACATTGAAACACCTACTGTTCTATAATTGTCTCATCAATAGCAATTCCAAAGTGACGTGCACTTACATCAATGAATACTTTTACCTTGTCCCCTGCTTTTACATCTGCTACTGATAGTGGACGGTTATCCTCACCAACAATCCTGATTGTTTCTGCATTCTGAAGCAAAGTTCTGATAACCTGACCTTCACATTCCGCTTCGATTAAAATTAATGGTCGTCTTTCAATTTTGCTTCTTCCAACATAAGCGGTTCTAGACTCCCCTTCTGTATTGACTATTAGAACCTCGTCACCTGCAACAAGTTCAGATAGATATCTTGTTTTATTTCCAGGCACCATTACATATGCCTGAACAGGTCCCGCATTTACTCTAAATGGACGTGACGCTACATATTCACTTTCTAAACTTTCAGAGTGAACTAAAAATAAAGATTTTGAATATGAACCAATCAACATTCCCTCTCCAGGTTTCATCATGTCTGTTGTATCGACACAAACCCTGTCTCCTGAACCTAAAGGTTTGACATTGGTTACTGTTGCAACTGTAAGCTCATATCTTTCCTGTGATAATTTAATAACCTCTTCGGCTATTTTTTTGGTATTGTTAAAGTCAGATGCTTCAAATATTACTCCATCAGTACCATGTTCCAATGTTTCTAAAGCCACTTTAGCACCCTCACTATCACGTACTGCAGCAATAATTTTAACATCATCTTTTTGCAAATCAGCAATGATGTTTTCAAGTGGAATAATAGTCCAATCAGTACCAACAAGGATTATATAATCTACAATTGAACCTAATTTAACAGCCAGTTGTTCATGTGCTTTATCCGTTATGATTATATATGCACATACTGTTTTTCCTTCGCTTTTTGCCTTTTTTGCATCAGCAATATCAATGGAATCAGTGAAATCTTCACTTAGCCTTAAAACTCCATCACCTTCACCATTAATTCCAACTAAATAGATATCGGCATCATCATTATTGGCAATTATTTTAACGTTACCTAATTTTTTAATGTTTTTACCATCATCTAAGTCAAGAACATGATCTATGCCCGATTCTAATGCTGCAGTAATCATCTCTTTTTTATCATCCCATAATTCATCAGGAGTTGAAATCCAAGCGAATTTGTTTTGCATATTACTCACCTAATCTAAGAATTTTAAAGCATCTTCAACATCAAGATCATTGTGAACAACTTCGGCTATTGCTCTTGTAATTTTTCCAGGGTTTGCTGCTTGGAAAAGATTACGTCCAAATGCAACACCTGCTCCACCAACTTCAAGAGAATCTTTAACCATATTTAACAAATCTTCATCAGTATCTACTTTAGGACCACCTGCAATAACTACCGGTACAATTGCTCCTTCAACTACTTTCTTAAAACTATCGGGATCTCCTGTGTAGTTGGTTTTTACAATATCCACTCCAAGTTCAGAACCAACACGTGCAGCGTGTTTTACAAACTCCACATCATGTTCATTTTCAACTTTTTGACCTCGAGGGTACATCATGGCAAGTAAAGGCATTCCCCAAAAATCACAAGTTTCAGCAATTTGACCTAATTCTTGTAACATTTGACTTTCAGTTTCAGAACCTAAGTTTACATGAACTGATACTGCATCTGCACCAAGTTGAATTGCTTTTTCAACACTGGTGACAGTTACTTTATCATTTGGATCCGGTGCAAGGGAAGTGCTTGCTGATAAATGAACGATTAATCCTATATCTTTACCGTACCCTCTGTGACCCTGTTGTACAATTCCTTTGTGCATCAAAATTGCATCGGCTCCTCCTTGGGAGATACTTTCAACCGTGTCATCTATATCAATGATTCCTGGAATCGGACCACTTGATACACCATGATCCATTGGCGCTATAACAGTTCTTCCAGTGTTTCTGTTAATGATTCTTTCTAAACGAATCTTTTTACCTATCATTTTAATACCTCTAGTCATATTCTCTATTTAATGATATATAATATTTTTTAACAAAAATACATCCTTTTATTGATTAATTTAAATAAGCAATTAAAATCAATGAATAATTATTAAACAAGTTATATTTTAATTTATAAATTTGTTTTAAACTTCCAAAGATTAAGAAAGTATTATACAATTAGTACAACTTATAGTGAAGAAGTCCATAAACTAAACTCTTTTATTTGAGATGGAATTCCCGAATCATGGTAGGACTTTAAATAGCCCCTTTCACTAATGTAATTTTCCCCACTGCCTAAAGCGGAATTGGCAAATTCCAATATTCCACGATTTCTAATTAGCGTATGAGCAGGTTTAAATGTTGATGACCATATGTAAAATACTTTAAAAACAGTATCAGGATGATATCCCCCACCCAAATCAATTGCCAAAACATCACATGACTGAGTGATCTTAAAAACTTCACTTAACACCTCATGCAATCTTACATCTCCGGTTATAAATTTAACATCAAGTTTACTCATTTCACTTTCTGCTTCAGGTGAATTATCTACAGCTATTACATTGCAAGAATTTGAAATTAATTTTGTTGAACCGCCTATATGACATCCTAATTCAATTACAACATCATCAGGTTTAACTATTTCAAGCAAGTCCTTGCGGTAATTTTTAACATCATAACTTAATTTAATCATAACTAATCCCAATATTGTTAATTTTATCAATATGTAAATTTTCAACTTCTAAATTTTTGAAATCATCTTCGTTTTCTGCAACTGCAAATACAGTATTTCCAAGCATGGCCATGGAACTGCCTAAAATATCAGAGATAGAATTAAAATAATCAACCAAACCTTTAACTTCATCTGACATTAATTCTGTTTCATAGGAGAATTTATTTGAAAAATCTAAAAAATTTCTCAAACTAGACTTTTCTTCAAAATATTCAAGATATTTCAACCCCACATCAGATATTACCTGTTTTTGATAAGAGTCTTGAATAATGCTTGAAGTTTCAATCCCTCCAAAACTTTTCCATGCAATATAGGCATCTTGTTTAAATGATTTTATCCTGCCAATGCCTGGAGCACCTGATTCAACTCTTAAAACCATACCCTGACCAGTTTGAGCTATTACATCACCTAAACCACCACCAAGATTCACTTCAGCCATATGAGCAATTTGACCGCATAAATCAAGTGAATAACCTAAATCTAAAAATTCATTTAATGATAATGTTAAACTTAAAGCTGAAGCGGCTGAAGTTCCAAAACCAGCACCAATAGGCAATTGAATGTCTTGTGTGATTTTAAAATCATCATCAATTTCTAAAATCTTTAAAACTTCATCAATTACTGTATAATCTCCCCGATTAACACTGATTTCAAATCTGTTTGATGGCGAAACAGTTGTTTTAACACCTCGTGAAAGTAAAAAGCCAGCACCGCAAGATCCCTTTTTTAGGGAAATATCATGGTCTTCAATAGTGAAAAAGCCAGTAATATGGCCAGGTACGAAAACTGAATTTGACATAATATATAATTTGTTTTTTTGTTAATTAAAATTTTTGACAAACCCAACATGCTTCTTAAGGCATTATTCCATAATCCATAATTTTACAGTATTTTTAGAATTGGCCACATTCACCCCTGCAATTGATAAACCATTTTTAATTTCAGCTCCACTGCATAAATTGTTTAAGTCTTTTTGTGATGAAGCAAAACCAGATCCCTCATGAGTTACAAAAGGTTTCACAACTTTGCCTGTGAAATCAAGTCTTTCTAATTGAGTAAACATTGGCATTGGAAGTGTTCCCCACCAATTTGGAAAACCAATATAAATTTTATCGTATGCATCAATATTATCTAAAGGATTCTTAATTTTAGGTCTTAAGTTATCATTTTGTTCTTTTTTAGCAGCATCAATACATTCCATATAATCATCAGGATAATCGTTTACAGGTTCAACTTTAAATAACTCAGCATTATCAATTTCCTGTATAAATTCTGCTATTACTTCAGTGTTTCCTTTTTCAATGTTTTTAAGTTTGCCACCAAAGTAGTTTTCACCATTTCTTGAAAAATAGATTACTAAACTTGACATGATATTAACTCCATTAGTCAATATTTATATAAATATTGTATTTTAATATTGTGATTTGCAACAATTAAAATTTAAAAAATAATATTACAGTTACGACAGTAACAAAATAAATACAATAACCAACATAGTCGAAATATGGTTATTTAGTGTTCAAAATAATTTATATTTCCAAAAATTATTTTATTTTGAATTGTTTAAATAAGGAACCGTATAATTTTATTTAAATAGATTATATGAAATTCTGAAACTTTGACTCATATTCAATCCCAATAAATAAAAAAAGAAGAATAATTAAATTATTCTTTAATAGAACGTGCTAATGCAGCGCCCTTTTCGAATGCTTCAGCAAGAACCTCTTCATCAGGTACAAATAAAACATCCATAGTATCAGTAACTGTAAAACCAGCTTCTTCTAAATCTCTTTGAAGTTTGGCAACAGCACCTCCACCCCATCCTTTAGATGAAAAGATTAAAGCATTTTTCTCACTACCAGTTCCTTTAAAGTTAACACAATCCAACCAATAGACCATATTACCAATTCTTGGGAATGGCTTATTCATCATGGTTGGAGCACCGATAGCTATAGCCTTACTATCTAAAATATCAGTTATTGCATCATCAGGGCCGTCTTCTTGCATGAAGTACATTTCTACTTCTACACCTTCACTCATAATGCCTTCAGCGATTTGATATGCTAATTTTTCAGTTGAATGGTGCATAGTATCATAAATAACAGTGATTTTATCTTTACATACACCAGATGCCCATTCAGAATATTTCTCTACAACAGGACCAGGATTAGTCCAAATTTGTCCATGACATGGTGCAATCATTTTAATTTGTTCAAGTATACCATTATCAGTTAACTCCTGTAATTTCATTCTAAGCATTGGTGATCCAAGAGTTACTAAATTAGCATAGTACTTTTGAGCTTCTTTAAGTAAGTAATCAACTGAGTAATCACTGTCAAACCTTTTGGATTGGCATACATGTTGACCAAATGCATCATTTGAGAACAATATTCCATCTTCAGCTAAAAAAGTAAACATACTATCCGGCCAGTGTAGCATTTGTGCTGAAATGAATTTTAAAGTTCTGCCTCCTATATCAATTTCATCACCAGTTGCTACAGGAATTAATTCTAAATCAGAAAAGTTATGATATTGTGCTTCTAAAAAGTTAATGCAATTTTGAGATGCGTAAATTTCAGCATCAGGATTATATTTGTCAATAGTATCTCTTAAATAAGTGGAATGATCCATTTCAGAGTGGTTCTGTACAAATACGTCTATTTTAATTTCTTTGCCTTCCTGTGCAAATGCATCTTCAATTCTTGCATCTAATTGATCTTGTAATCCCCTATAGGTATTGTCAATCAATACATTTTTTTCTTCTCCAAATACCAAATATGCATTGTATGTGGTGCCTGGAATGCCATATCCATGGAAAGTTCTGCTATTCCAGTGGATAACACCTACCCAATATACTCCTTCTGCAATTTTTACTGCGTTAGCTTTCATGTTATATCTCCAATAATATAATTTATATAACTATATATTAAACATGTTATATAAATTATTACATGAAAAAAAGAATAGATTTACATATGCATAGTTTATTTAGTGATGGGGAACTCCTGCCCTCAGAACTTGCAAGAAGAGCTTTAAAACTTAACCATGAAGTGATTGCTATTACTGATCATGTTGACTGGTCAAATGTTGATACAATCCCTGCAATTCAAGATGCGATTGATGATATTAATTCAAAATGGGACATAACCGTGGTATTAGGTGCTGAAGTTACTCATGCCCCTTGTGAGTCAATAGATGGAATAGCTAAAAGAGCAAAAGACTTAGGTGCGAAAATTGTTGTTGTTCACGGTGAAACATTAAATGAACCTGTTACACCTGGAACAAATAGGGCTGCAGTTGAATCTGAATATGTTGACATTTTAGGTCATCCTGGATTAATTACCCGAGAAGAAGCTGAAATTGCACTTAAAAACAATGTCTATTTAGAAATTTCCGCTCGTAAAGGTCATTGCCTTGGAAACGGCCATGTTGCAAATATGGCACGTGAAGTTGGAAATAAATTAGTTGTTGATACAGACACTCATGCACCAGGTGATTTGATAACATTTGAAAAATCATATGAAATAGCATTAGGCGCTGGTTTAAGTCATGAAGAAGCAATGAAGGCACTTGTTGATAATCCCCGTGAACTTTTAAAAAGCAAAGGCATTTTATGAAAGCATCTAAACTTTTAAAAATCATAAAAGAGGATTTGAAAGACTATCCTATTGATTATTTAAAAAACAAGGCAACAGACCCAAGATATAAAGACCCATTAACTAAAAAACTTGCAAAGTATAACTCCAATGTATATGACAATATATATGACACAGAAATTTTAGATGATTTTGAAATAAAAGATGCAGTGATAAAAAACATGCGCTCAGATATTGGGTTTTATTTTAACAGATATGGTGATGGAGAAAGTGAAACTAAACGATTCACCGAAAACATATCTCTTTATTTAGCATTTATTGTGAAAAAACCTCTTCATCCTTTCACAGATGATAAACGCGACGAAGTGTATTATCAAAATGGGAAATATTTCTGCAAAACTCGAATGACCGCTATTCATGATGAAAAATCACTTTGCAGATATTGTGTATGTAAAAATGTTGGATTTACTGGGATGTTTTTTTAAACTCCTCATAATCTCTTGCATTAATTACGTCTAAAAAAAACTTCCTTTTTACAGGTCCAAGCTCAACTAAAAAGTCATCATAATATTTTGTTGATTTAATTTCTGCGTAGTCTTTTTTTATTAAATCGAACATGTGTTTTTTGTGTTTAAATGGCATGTCCCTCAAAGCAAAACGGGGACCGTTTATTTTATAGGCAAGCAAATCATATTTGTAGCGTTCATACCATCCATTCTGAATAAACATGCCCATCAATATTTGGCCAGCCCTAACCGTGTCGAAGAATTTTTCATCTACACGATTAGTAATTGAATCTGGATGTTTTCTTCTAACATACAACTTCTTTTTAACAATTGAAATTTTACTAGCCTTAAGGAAAACATAATAAAAAAATGGCATGTCTTCAAAAAATATGCCTTCTGGAAATTGCGCATCAATATTTTTTAGAAATTCATGATTGTAGATTTTTTGACAAACACCAACTGACAGGTCGAAAATAGAACCTGGAGTTTCTTGAGGTGTGAAAACTCTATTCTCAAAAGAATCATCAAATGTTTTCATCTCAAACCAATCATTTTCATAGTATCTCTCTCCATCAAAGTTTATCATTTGGAAAAATGTTAAATCAGCACTGAATTTTGTAATTTCCCCATATGCAACTTCTAAAGCATCACTAGTGAAAAAATCATCACTGTCAAGAAACATTATATACTCTCCACTGGCGATTTTTAAAGCTTTGTTTCTGGAAGCTCCAGGACCCTGATTAACTTGATTAATGAATTTAATCCTGTTGTCTCTAAATTCATTAATAATATTTAACGAATCATCAGTTGATCCATCATTAACAATTATTAACTCGAAATTCGTAAATGTTTGGTTTAAAACACTTTCAATAGCTTTCCTAATATATTTTTCACCATTGAAAACAGGAAGTATTACTGAAATTTTATTCATAGTAATTGTTTATTTATTGAAATATATAAAAAATAACCTTGTAGAAACCAGTAAAAATTTTAGGACACTTTAAAGAACTTTGTTGATTTTTAAGATTATTCTGTTTTAAAATTTATTTTTTAGTCTTACATGAATATTATTTATTTTATATCTAAACCATCCCTTTGTCGATTTAACAGTTTTAATTTCATTTTTTAGTTTTATGTTATTTTCTGTTAAATTTTTATTTTTTTCTTTTAAAGAATCATTTTCATTATCTAAATTTTCTTTTTGTTCAGCTAGTATTTCGATTTTACTTTTTAAATAATTATTTTCTTCAATTAATATGTTATTTTTATTTTTCAATTCTGAATTTTTAACATTCCATTTTTTATTATTTAATTCATATTTAATTAAATAAATCAAATTTTCTAACTTCCCACTTATTAAAAGATCATATTTAAGTTTAAGTAAATCATCTAAATCATCAAATGCCTCAATATCCATATTTTTTATAACAGGCATAATTTTATTTATAACTATATTAATTATTTCTTTATCTATGAAAGGCAATTGATTAATAATATGTCTATAATCAATTTTTAATAATTTATTATTGAATTCATTAATTAATATTCCATATTTTTCTGATGAATATAGCATATCAAATATTGAGTGGATAATAAATAATCTATCAGCAATATTAGTTGTATCATCATAACTTTGTGTGATGGATTTATTCTCCTTATTTAATCTAACTCTCCAGTAATAATTTACATATGGATAAACACCAACATAATCTGTTGCAAAGAACAATTCCATTGAGAATAATACATCTTCATATACTCTATCTTCAACAAATCTAATTTCATTATCATCTAAAAAAGTTTTTCTGATGAATTTGGAAGTAACCGTTGTGTTATAAATAAATTCATTATTCTTTAAAATATTTGTAGAAGTTATTATATGATCAGATACTGAAATACTGTGTAATTCACTTGACCAAACTTTACCGTCATCATTAAATCTAAAAGCATTAAAAAGTATACAATCTTGATCATTCGTTTTAGCAAAATTATATAATTTTTCACATGCATCCAAATCCATTTTATCATCAGAATCAACAAAAGACAAATATTCTCCATTTGCATTATCTAAACCATTATTCCTAGTTATTGATACTCCTTTGTTTTCATCATTTTCAATTATCTTAATTCTCTTATCCTTTTCACTATATTCTTTAAGTATATCCAGTGAATTATCAGATGACTTATCATCGATGCAAATTACTTCTATATTTTTTAGTGATTGATTTAAAATACTGTCTAAGCACTCCCGCAGATAATTTTCCGTATTATATACTGGAACAATAATACTTACAAAAGGTTTCTTATTTTCACACATAAAAATCAACCCACTAATTTTTTAACAATGAAAATCTCATTATCTTTTTCAAAAATCTTTATTTTAAATTTATCGCCATGGATTATTTCATTAGTGAAGTTTTCAAAATGTCTAGACTTTAATTTGAATCTATTTTTATTAATTTCTATATATAGGTTATATAAAACATTTTCATCTAATGAAAATTTCCATTTAAGTTCAAAATCATTACATGACTGACTATCATTATTAATAAAATATACCCGTTCAATTTTCTTTTTATAATCAATAGATATTTTATAGTTTATACTGTCATATTTTTTAGGAATTATTTTTAACCTATCTTTTTTAATGTCTAACTCAAAAATATTTTTAACATCTGCATTTATAAATGATAAGTTGTTAAACTTTGTAAAAAAAACTAAAACATTATCATTCTGATTTATAACATCTTCATCTAATTTTTTTGTAAAATTCTTTTTATTTATTCTGAAATCTTCTTTTTTTCCATTATATTTAAATTCTAAAAATACATCGTAACTATTAATATTATCAATTTCTTTAATAGGTATTTTAACATTGAATTTATTCTTTTCAACTCGTTTTAAATTAAATTTATAGGTATTCCTATCTTTTGATTCATATTTTTTAGTTAAACCTTCAAATATAACGTTAGATTCATCTATTTCCAGATTATTTGGTAAGGAAATATCATCCATATAAATATATTTCGAATCAACTTTTATATCACTTATATTAATAAAATTATTATGAATATTATTGATTTCGAATATTTTATCTGGGATATTATATTTTGGATTCCTAAAGTATTCTAAATCCCAATATACTTTACCATTTTCAACAAAAGTATCTTTTAAAGTGGTAGAATTTAATAAAAATTCTTTTAAATTATCAAATTCCTCATTTAGAATAAAATAAGCACATAAATTATAAACAATATTAATATATTCATTATCATAAATATCTTCAATATTGCTCAATATTTCATATAATTCATTTAAATATATTTTTTCATAAGATGAATTTTTTAAAATCCCAGTAATAGGGAAAAAAAACCTCTCAAGATACAGTTTAATAACCCTATTAAAAAGTTCATCATCGTCACTAAAATAATCCCTCAAAACATAAAAATTATCCATCCTATCTTTTAAATTATATAAATCCAAAATATTTCTTGTAATTGAAGTATTTTTACGACGAGAACGCCAATAATAAACAAGATCTGTAATTAAAGTTATTTTATCTGCTTTGAGATATGCTTTAAAAACAAATGGGGCATCAGCATACAATTTTCCAGGAATCATGTAAATATCGTTTTTTTCAATAAACTCTTTTTTGTAAATTTTATTCCAATAAAAAACATCATAAAAAATATCCAAATCTTTTTTAACATCAACAACTCTTTCTTCATCCCACAGGTCATGCCTTGCACCTACCAGATTAAATAAATAATTACCTGAATATACATAAGGTTTTCCACTTACTATATCTGAATTTGTTTGTTTAGCTTTATTATACATTTTTTCATAAGCATCCCTAACAACAATATCATCTGAATCAATTAAAGTTACATATTCTCCTTTAGCTACTTTAAGACCATTATTGCCTGCAACAGCACCACCTTGATTTTTTTGATCTATAATTTTAATATTATCATATTTTCTAGCATATTTTTTAAGAATATTTAAACTATTATCTGTACTTTCATCATTAACGCAAATTATCTCAATATTATCTAATGTTTGATTAATAAGTGAATCTAAACACTCTTCAAGATAATCCTCAGTATTATAAACTAAAACCACTACAGATAATTTATATTCAAATTCATTCAACATTAAATACATCCCCTATATATTCACATTTTCCAATCTATTAATGATTCGATAACATCTAAATCAAACAAATATTAAGTTTTTTTTATAGATAATCTTTCAATAAAGGAATCATCAATAATTGATTTAATATTATCCATAAATCTATACTTTTCAGCTATATCATTCAAAACACTTAAAAAATTATTATCATCTAAAAACTTGTTTAATTATTTTTTTTGCTGATGTTCCATCACATAATGAACAAAATCTTTCATAAAATTCATCATATCTTTCTTCATATTCTTTTTTAACATTATCAATATTTCTTATTGTATTTATTAAAGTTTTATATAACCTATATATACCCCCCCCCCCCCCTCATTATTATCTTTTATAATTGGTCCAGGCAATTCTTTTTTCATATTTAAATATAATCCCCTTATATTTTCTATGTAATTATTTAAATCTGGTGTGAAAAATAAAATAGGTTTTTTTAAATGAGCATAGTCAAAAAATACTGATGAATAATCTGTTATTAAAATATCTGATAGAAGATATAATTCTTGTATATCTTCATAATCAGATAAATCAATAGCAAAATCTTGCAGTTCTTTATCAATAGTAAGATTTTCAGAAATTAAATGATGCATTTTTAACAATACAACGTATTCATCTTTAAATTCCATGAAAAGCCTCTTTAAATCTATTTCTATATTAAAATAGTGCTCCCATGATTCATTTTGTTCATCATCTCTCCAAGTTGGAGCATAAAGAATAATTTTTTTATCTTTTGAAATATTGAATTTAGACTTTAAATTATCGATTAACTCGGCATTGTCTCTAAAAAATATGTCATTGATAGGGTATCCTACTTCCAAAAACTCTTTATTAAATTTAAAAGCCCTTTCAAAAATCTCAGAGGAATATTCGTTAGAAGAAATCAAATAATCCCAATTTCTTGACTCACTATAAAAATTTGGTCTGCCATCAACTTCAGGTCCTGGTATTGTAATATCAAAACCTAATTTTTTAAGAGGGGTACCGTGCCAAGTTTGTAAATAAACATTTCCTTGTCTTTTCTTATGTATCGGAAATATAATATTATTTACCCAGTATTTAGCTTGGGCAAGATATTTATAATAATCTCCTGCTTTATATCTATCAACAATTATTGGATTGCCAGGAATAAGATCTTTGTTTTCACCGGAATATGCCCAAACAAATGTATATTTCTTATCCAAACCCATTTCAAGCATAGTTTCATAAATGTATTTTGGATTACCACTATAAGACTTACCTAAAAAGCTCTCAAAGAAAACCATATTCTCATTTAATATTTCTTCTTTTGAAGTTTTATCATAAATTGTTTTCCCCTTAGCTATTTCATATGCTTTATTCCAAGAAGTACTTTTAGTAATCCATAGAGCAAAAGAATATTTATCACTTGTTGCATAATAAGAATAAACCTTATTACAACATACTTTTTTAATTAAAAAACAATCCTCATGATTTTTAAAACTTTTATAATTAGATAAATCAACTAAACTTTGATAATAAATATCATCAACATAAATTCTAATATAAAAATCTAGTCTCAAATTTACAGTTTTTTCATCTAAAACATTTATTTCATCAATAAAACCCTCAAAATTAAAATAATTATCATTAATTTCATTAAAATCCATTTTATAATAATTTATACTGGAATCTGCACGATTTTTACTGAATATCAGTACTTTATCAATATTTTTTATTTCTTCATTTAAAGGTTCAAAATTTCCTTTAATTAATACTCTATCATCACAATTATCCAAATATGTAATATTATGATCAAAATCCATAGTTTGAAGTTTAAAGGACAATTCATTGAATTTTGTTGAATAAGTAGTTAATACAAGATTTTGTTCTTTGAAAAGCAACTTAAAAGATTGATTATTGAAACAATACTTAATTCTTATTTTGTTGTATTCATTATCATCATTAATTTTCATATACAAATCAAATATACCGATTTCATTTATTTCCAACAACTGATTTATAGGAAAGCATGCTGCAGAAGATTTAATTTTTTGTTCTAACCTCAGTCCAGAAGATCTGTGTTTAATTTCAATGAATCTATTGTCTTTTTCATCAACACCATTAAAATTACCTCTCAATACTAATTTATCATCAATTACCTTTAATTCATTAATATAATAATCTTTATTAATCTTTAATGATAAATTGGAGTTGATTGTTTGATAAAATTCAAATAAGGTATCTTCTTTTTTAAAAGATTTCAAGCACTGACTATTTAAGGTATACTTAATTCTGTCTTGGGCATTGAAGGATTCTTCATTAAATTGAAAATAAAAATCGAAAATACCGTTTTCACTTATTTCTAATAATTTATTTATAGGGACACATACTTTGGAAGATTCAATTTTCTCTTCCAACCTCAATCCAGAAGATCTATGTTTAATCACCAAATACCTATCAATACTTTCATCCAAACCCTCAAAATTACCTTTCATTAATAGTTTATCATCAACAACATCTAATTCAGTGATATACGCTTTAGTAATATTTAATGATAAATCAGAATCAACTGTTGAATAAAATTTAAACAACATATCATCTTTTCTAAAAAAATTGGGCAAGTATTTAATTTATATTTAATTCTTTCATTGATTTTAAATGATGTTATGTTAACTTGAAAATAAAAATCAAAAATACCGAAGTTTGCCAATCCAAATAATTCTTCAAAAGTTAAATAAACCACAGATGAATTAATCTCTTTTTCTAAAACTCTTTTAGATAATCTATGTTCAACACATAAAAATAAATTTTTAATGACTTTATCATTTTGAAAATTAAAAACAATACCATCTACATCAATATTTAAATCAAAATCCTTGTAGTCATCAAAGTTATAATATCTTAAAAATAAATTATTCTGCGCATTTCTATATTTTTTAAGAATATTCCTAGATTTTTTAGATAGATTAATTAATTTCATTATAATAACCAAATTTAAAATTTATAATTAAAAATATTAAATATAATAATATATTATATTTTTAGTATTTATTATTAATGACAACTCCTCAACCCAGTTAATTTAAGAAATTTATTTTTTAATTTGTAATTATATTATTTTATTTTCTTATTTTTTCTTATTGAAATCCTTTATTTGATATTATATTATGTTATATGGTTTATTTTTTATTTTTTTACTTGTTTTAGGGGTTTTTGATTTTTCATTTTTGATTATTTTTTTGTTCTAAATTAATTTAATTTACTTGTAATTAGACATAATTATTTTAATAGTTTTTAAATTAGTTTAAATTATTTTATATCTAATTTAAGTATTATACAATAGTTAATATTAAATATTGGTAAATTATATTTTTATATAATAGTTATTTAGAATTTCATGATTGGATTTTTTTGATTTAGGAGTTGTTTTTGATGATAAATTTTAGTGAATAATGTAATGAAACTTGGGCAAACTTAGATAAATATGAAAATCGAAAATTATATAATATGATGATGGAAAAGTGCATTATGTTCGAAATCGAAAAACTATTTTAGAAAGTATAATCAAATATCCTTTCTATGATTGTGGTCGAACAACTGCTGTAGAAGCTATAAAATTTTATTAGAAGTGATAAGAAGGATAAAAATATGACTTTAACTAAATCCAATATTTTATCAAAGAAGAAAATTGCTTAATCATATTTGCTATGTAGACATGAATGAAGACTTTATCGACGGAATTTACAATGACCCGGATAGACCTGGTCTTTATAAAGGATATTCAATACTGGCAGGTGATACCAGCATCTGCGATGCACCAAATATTGGATACACTGAAAAACAACTAAAAGAATTAAATAATCCTCACCTCAATAGATTAAAAAAGGAATTAATCAGATTTTAGAGTCCTCATGCATAAGCAGATACACAAACAGATTTCATATTAACCTCTACAATAACCAATAGTAAAAAAATAAACGAAGTAGAATTAGCATTAAAACATTTAGACAATTTAAATCAAAGAATAAAACTTGCAAGCTATTTACCATTCGAAAAATTCACCACACAAGATTTAAAAGAATTATACAACAAGAGATGGAAAATAGAAACCAATTTTAACAGATTAAAAAACATAATCCACATAGAAAACTTCAGTGGATATTCAGAAGGAATAATACAACAAGGACTTCTACGCCAACATATTCATGTTTAATTACTTAATGGCAATGAAACTCGACGCAGACCAAAAAATACAAGAAAAACACAAAGATAAAAACTTAAAACACGAATACAAAACCAATTTCAATGTTTTATTCGGACTAATAAAACTAGACATGCCTGATCTCTTATCAAACGACCCAAAAGAAAGAAAAGATGCCGTTAAAAGAATACTAAACATGGCACAATCAAATTTAGTAGAAAAAAATAGAAGAAATGACCGAAACCCTGATAGACTGGTCAAAGATCCAACCAACCCAACACATAGGAGAATAAAAAAATATTTTTCAAATTATCTCTTAAATTAACTGGGTTGATTCAGCATAGTCAAGTCCTTATATTTGTTTGTATAGATTTACTATTAATTTCTATATGTTTTTATTATAGTTTTGGACAAAAAATATTTATATTAAATGTGACTAAAATATTAATATGAGTAGGAATGCTTATATTAACAAAAAAATCCCACTTTCTAAAATTCATGAAGTTAAAGCTGATTTAAAACATTATATAGAATTTTATGAAAAAATTACATTCATTGAAGACATTTATGCTGGTGAAACAGTAAAATATGCAATAGAAAAACGTGGGAAAACAATTCCAACAGGCCATGCATGGTTAAAAGCTTGGAATGAAGAAGGATTTGATGGATTACTTAGAAAAGAAGGATCTGGACGAAAAACAAAATTATCAGAAAAACAATTTGAAGAACTAAAAGAGAACATTATAAAAAAACAATTAACAAGCGTTAGAGAAGTAAAACACGAAATAATCGAAGAATTTGGCGTTACTTATAGTGATAGACAAATTAGGCGGATAATGAAAAATTTAGGCTTCGGATAATGGAAAACCCTATATTATTCCTGCTGAAGCACCAAAAGATGCTTCAGAACAACTAAAAAAAAACACAAAAGAAAATAGATTTGAAAAAAGACAATATTAGTATTCGCAGATCAAACAGCAGTGCAAAATAAAGATAATACAAGCCGATTATACTATTTATTAGGAACAAAAAAAATAGACAGACAAAAATAACTACGAGAATAAAATTAAACACAAATGGATACCAAGCAGTAAATGGCAATTCATTAATCTTATTTCAACCAAATACACGCACATTTAAGGAAATAAAATCATTAATCCAGCTTAAAATTGTCAATTGCGAAAATGAAAATTTAATATTAGAACTTAAAAATATTTTGGCAGATACGAAATTAGATGAAACTGAAATATATAATCAACTAAAATCTGAAAACACAATTTAACTCATTAAAAAATGAATTTAAAGAATTTATAGCAAACAATAATAGTTCTGAAGAAATAATTTTTAGTAAAAATAAAAAATAAAGCAAATAAATTAAATCCTGAAAAGCACACAAACATAGAAAAATATTCAAAAAGAAATACTAATTGAATCACTAAACAAAAAACATTTAATCAATAATCTACAAAAAGAAAGAAAAATTGTAGCAATATTGGATAATTACTCAGTTCACAAAGCTAAATTAGTGATTCAAGCATCAAAAATATTAAATATAAAATTAATTCATTTACCAGTACATTCCCCTCACTTAAACCCAATAGAACAAGTCTGGAAATCAATAAAAAAAACACATAGGAAACTATTTATTTGATACAATAGAATCCATGGAAGAACAATTCGAAAAAGAATTTTATAGGACTATAAATAATGATTCATATTATAAAAATTGGATTAAAAAATTCACCAACCTTAACTAAAAAATTTTTTATCCAAAACTATAATTCAACAGAAAATCAATAAAACAATGCCAAAGCAAATCAAGGATAAAATCAAATCATGAAAAATGAAATTTCAACTGTAAAAAGAGAAAAATAATAAAAAATCATACATTAAATTAGAAAATCAGTGCCAAATCATCCACATCAGTTTCAAGTAACCTGCATGAATATAAACATTTTTTAATATTGATTTCTATAATAAACATGATACATTCCTTTATTATAAAGTTCAGTATAATTCTCTAATTCAACTGTAGAATTCGAGATAACATAAGATATATTACTTGAATCGAATGCCGTATAATTATCATCAAACGTGACATTATCCTTCAAATACCATTTAATTATTCTATAATCACGGTTATTAGATCCAAATGATTCATTGTGATAATCACCATCATTTTCAATAATATAATCTGTCACATCAACCAAATCATTATGGCATTCTTGTATCTTCATATGTGAACTAAATGAAAAGGCAGATATCATGAAAAGTGAAATCAAAAACACTATTATAATTTTAGATATTAAAGACTTTCTATAAGATTTATTTTTAAATATACTTAAATTAGTTAAAATATCTAAAATTTCTTCAAGACCATAAATAATAAAATAAATTAAAGGAGGCAATAATGGTAATGAATATCTAAGCGTTTTTGTGGGAAGTATAGCTATAAAAATGAGATTTATAACAAAATATGCAAAAAATAGGATATTTAATGCCATTTTATCATCATCAAATTTGAATTCTCTAATTAAAGAATAAAATATTGCGCATGAAACCAAAAAACAAATATTTGTAATCAAATGGATAGAAAGTACTTTAAATGCAAAAAATGCAAAAATCATTAATATTACCAATGAGAAGTTTTTTAATAAATTTTTATAAGCATTATGTTTGAAATAGGTATTTTCTGATTTAAAATAATACTTACGATTTTTAAATACATTAACCAATTTAAATAAGCATCCGCAACCAATGATAAAATACAATACAAAATTTAAAGTTCCATCCAAACGACGATAATCCCTAAATAAAATTTGTGAAAAATTAATAACATAAAATAATTTATCATAAATAACATCTATTCCAGCCTTACCATATCCAATATTAGTTGCTGAATTATGAAATCTATCAAGAAATATTAAAGAACTGCCAAAATCAAAAATCAAAAATTTACAAATTAAAACAGTTAAAATAGCACCTAAAATAAGTGATAATAAAATATGTTTAAATTCTTTACTTGTTAGATAATTTTTTACTTTTACAAAAAGTTCTGATTTATTATACAATACATCTTCTAAATTTTCAAGGAAATCTCTTTTTATAACATAATACAAGAATAGTGTCGGAAGCATAAATATAACAGTATACCTTGTAAAAAAACCTAGGATAAATAATGGAAACGCTATGATAAAATATTTTGAATTCTTATCAATAGCCATTATTCCAAATAAAAGAATTAAAATAGAAATAGAAATAGCCGGAACATCTAATAATCCAGTGGACAAATTTATCAAAAGTTCAGATAGGCTACCGTAAATAATAACTCCAGTTAAAGACAATAAAGAGTTAAACCTATATCTTAGTAAAATATATAATCCTAAAAAACCAAATAATGCAAAAAATGATGATACTAATGAAATAGCTAATTGGTTAACTATGCCTAATCTAAATAATATGGATGTTAAAAATGCAATAACTGGACTTAAAAATAAATCATAGTGATTTACAATATTATAATAGTCTAATCCACTATAAAGTAAAGCATTCATTAAATAATGTGCTTTATCTGGATAAATCAATCCTCCAGACATGACATACCTAGTTTTAATATACATTAATCCAATGGAAAATAAAAATACAAACATTAAGTATAAGCTATCCTTTTTAGTCAAATTCCAATCATCAAAATTCATTATATTCTCCAAAACTAATGTTACGGCGGGTAATGATGGTAATTATTTTTTTAGAGGTTTTTGTTTATTTTTTGTTCTTTTTATTTTTTTTTTTTAAATTTTAAGTTTTTGTTTTTTTATTTTAAGTGTTTTTTTTTCTTTTTCTTGCTTAAATTATTTTTGTTTTTTTTTATTTTTCTTTTTAATTTTTTTGATATTCTTTTCAAGATCAAAGATTTCCATTTTTAAGTCAAATTCTTCATGATTATTTGATGAAATAAAACTTCTGAAAACATATTTAAGTCTATTATCAAATCCATCATTAAAAATTTTATTTTCATATTCCTCTTCATATGATTTAAAATCGACATTAACTATTTTGAAAAATTCTTCTTTAAATTCTTCATCCACCATAGAATATCTTAAAAAAGCTTTATCAATCTTTTTTTTAGCAAGACCAAATTTAAAATCATTATAAATTCCATGTTCTTTAGCTAGATCAATTATTTTATTAGTTATAACAATAGAATCTGCAAATCTAATATCCTTGACCTGAGTTGTAGAATCCTTTCTAATTCTTCTGTTATACAGATGGTTATCATAGAATGATACACGATTAGCATTTATCATAGCTTTAGCAAAAAACAAATTATCTTCAAAAATTAAATTTTCTGGAAATTGAATATTTTCAATCAATGTTTTTTTAAAGAGTTTACCTGGAGGGGAAACAGCAAAATCAAGTGCATTTTCACCAATATCTGCATAATTAAATATTTTACCATCTAAATGGCTTAAAGAATTCATTTCATAATATCTAGAAGTGAACTTCTTGTTACTTCCATCATTGAAATTAATCATTTTAAATATCAATAACTCCAGATTGTTTTTCTCAGAAATATTATAAATTTCTTCAAGTGCATTTAATTCTAAATAATCATCAGAATCCATAAAATAAATATATTTACCTTTAGATTTTTTTATTCCGTTATTGCGAGCAACTGATTGGCCACTATTTTCTTGTGTAAACACAGACATCCTATTATCTAATTTTTCATATTTCTCTAAAATTTCTAAAGACGTATCAGCTGACCCGTCATTAATACATATTATTTCAATATCTTTAAATGTTTGATTAATAACACTGTCTAAACATTCATCTAAATAATTTTCAGAGTTATAAACAGGAATAATTACAGAAACTTCCACCATTTAATCACCTAATTAACTACTAATTATTTTTTAAAATTTTAATCAAACATGTTTTCAAAAATAAAAATTAACAACCAATTTGGAATAATTCGAATCCTAAATTACTTATTTTTTTATCATAAATATTTCTACCATCAAATATGACTTTTTCATTTAATTTATCAGATAATAACTCAAAATCAGGATTTCTAAATTCTTTCCATTCAGTAATCAAGATTAATGCATCACAATTTTCAACTGCATCATAACGATTTTTACAGAATTCTATTGAATCCAAATACTTATCCTCAATCGTTCTTTTAAACTCCATCATAGCTTCAGGATCATATGTTTTAATTTTTGCACCACTGTCAATAAGTGAAGTAATTACTACAAGTGATGTAGCTTCACGTACATCATCAGTTTCAGGTTTAAATGACAATCCCCAAATTCCAAAAGTAAGTCCATTTAAATTACTGCCAAACCTACCAACTACCTTGTTTGCTAATACCTTTTTTTGTTTTAAATTAACCTCTTCAACATTTGACAATATCCTTGGTTCATAACCATGAACTTGAGCAGTATTTCTTAAAGCTTGCACATCTTTTGGAAAACAACTTCCTCCATATCCGCAACCTGCATAAATAAAATCATACCCAATACGTTTATCTGAACCTATTCCAAGACGTATTTGCTGGATATTTGCTCCAGTAACTTCACAAATATTAGCTATTTCATTCATTAATGAAATTTTAGTTGCAAGCATTGCATTAGCAACATATTTTGTCATTTCAGAGGATTTAATGTCCATTAAGATAAAACGATCATGGTTAAAAATAAAAGAGGAGTATAAATCTTTTAAAGTTTCAAAAACTTCATAATTTTCAGCACCAATCACTACACGATCAGGATGCATGCAATCTTCGATAGCCCTTCCTTCTTTTAAAAATTCAGGATTAGAAGCGATTTCGATTTTAACTCGGGAATTCTTCTTCGCTAAAATATCATCAATGTATTCTTTAACTTTAAAACAGGTACCTATTGGAACCGTTGATTTAATAACAACTAATGAATCATGGGAAATATTATTGGCTATATCGGATGCCGCTGAGAAAATATAGTCTAAATTAGCTGATCCATCTTCAGTCATTGGAGTTCCGACAACGATGAAAATAATATCACTTTCATCAAGCGCTTCTTTAATTTGTGTTGTAAATATTAAATCTCCTTTTTCTTGCCCGCTTTTAATTAATGTTCCGAGATTAGGTTCAAAAATCGGTAAAATCCCATTTTTCAATCCTTCAATTTTAGATTCATCAACATCAACACAAAAAACTTTATTTCCCATTTTTGAAAAACATGCCCCAGTTACAAGCCCAACATAACCTGTTCCAATAACAGTAATATTCATTAACTTCACCATTCAATATAAAAAACTCAATATTAATAATAAGTTTTTTAACTTATAAATAAGTTAATATTAATTTGTGAAATTATAAAAATTTACAGAAACATATTCATGACTATTGTAATAAAACAAAAAAAGATTCAGAAGCAATCTTGTAGACAATATACTGACATTTCTCAAGATATTTATGAAAAAATATCCTAATTTGAATGTGAAATGCATCATTTTATGATAAAATCCTCACTTCACAAAAGCAACTCAACAGAAAAAGCAGTAAAACTCACATAGAAAAATGAGATAAAACTTTGAAAAATAAAATTAGTAAATTTTTAAAATAAGTTTTTTAATCTTATGCTTGACCCAACCATATGGAGTTTTTAAATACTCCAAATCTTGTTTTAAATCTTCATTTTTTATTTTTGAGTTTCTTGTTTTTGTTTTTTAATTTAGTAACTTTATTTTCTAATTTTCTTTTCTCAGACTTATTTTTTCGATTCTCAATCTTATCTTGTCTTTGTTTATTCGCAATGAATTTTAAACTATCCCTACAATCATTTAAGAATAAATCATATTTGACCATGTCTTCTTCACTAATTGTATTAAAAACATGTGAAGGCAACGATTCGACAAATGATTTAACTTCACCAAACATGATATCAGTAAATTCATCATTACATCTATCTAATTCTTTTATAAACTGTAAGACATCAATTTCAACTAATTTAACATATAACGGATCCAATAATGGCAAATATTTTTCATTTGATTTAATAACTTGTATGGTATTGGATATAATAAAAATACGATCATGTAAATTTTTTGTATCATATACTGTTTGAGTAATTGATTTACTGTTTTTACCACGAATTCTCCAGTAATACACAACTTCAGGATAAATTCCTATACATTCACTTGAACAGAACAGTTGCATAGAAAATAATATGTCCTGATATACCCTTCCTTCAGCAAATCTAAAATCATATTTTTCAAAAAAGTTTCTATTAATAAATTTATTCCATGAAGTAGTATCATAAACCAACTCTTCATGTTCTAAGATGTTTGTTTTTATAAAAGTTTCACCTGTGATTGATTTTGAGTGTAAAACACTTGGAAATTGCCTACCATTATCATTAGTTCTTATTGCATTAAATACAACAAAATCATGATTATATTTTTCTGAAAAATTGTATAATTTTTCATAGGCATCTAAATCAATAGCATCATCTGAATCATAAAATGCAATATATTCACCAGATACAATATCCAAACCCATATTGCGACAAATAGATGGTCCTAAACTAGTTTCATTATTTAAAATTTTAATTCTTGAATCATTTAAAGCATATTCTTCAAGAATTTCAAGACATCCATCACTAGAAGCATCATTAATACAAATTATCTCAATATTTTCAAGTGTTTGATTAACTAAACAATCCAAACTCTCTTCGAGATATTCTTCAGCATTATAAACAGGAACAATAATACTGACTAAAGGTTTTTTATCTAAGCTCATTATACACCATATAATTCTTATAATTTTATTTTATTTTCAAAACATAAATAATAAACTAACGATAACTAGATATTTATTAAAATAAGGAATTTAATTAATAACATAACCAACTACAAATAAAAATAATTGTTATGTATGATTTAATCAAAATAATCATTTAAATTGTTATCAAAAATTTTAACTAAAAACTGTTGACATTATTATAAACCTCAAAAAATAATACTGAAATTCAAAATAATTAATTTGATAGACACTCCAAAAAAGAGTTAAGACTTCTAAAAAAAATTAGAAAGTCTGTGTACCGCTTTCTGGAGATAAATTTACACTTTGCGAATCTAATAATTTAGTTCCACCTTCATCATATAAATTAATTTCAGCATAATCCGGGAAGTATTTATATGCATCCGCACTTCTTACATTAATATATCCTGAAGAATCAACAGTTTTTGGAACCATATTTCCATCATTTAAAGTAGATCCGTCACGAGAGTAGAAAATCTGAATTACCACTTTCTCGCCAGAGTGTTGCGGACCAACATAAATACTGGCATAAGTTAAATCGTTAAGACCACCACCTGTTTCAAAAATTCCGCCCAAAATACTCATAGAAGAAGAACTGGATTGAGAAGAAGTTTTTTCAGAATCATCATCTGAAACATGACCAGAATTATTATTTTTAGCTATTGGCTTAAAATCATCTTGAGAGTTATCTCCAAATCCATAAACATAAACAAAAGCCCCAGCAAGAACTATAGCTACAACAATTAATGCAACAATAACATATTTAGTAGTGTTATCATTACCGGAGTTATTATTCATTGAATTAATCATGTTTTCATGATTAATAGCCTTCTTCTTAAGAGGAGTTCCACATTTCTTACAAAATTTAGCACCATCATTATTTTCACTATCACATTTAGGACAACGCATGATATTATCACCAATGAAATTAATTAGATAATAATATTTTAGTAACAATATTTAATAAAGTTATGTAATTGAATTCAAATCTAGAAATTAAAATCAATTCAGCTAGAATTCAAAAAAAAGTGAAGGTAAAAAAAGAGTTAAAAGATTAAATAAATGATTTAATCATAGAATTTTCCTAAAAATTCTTTCATCCTCAAATTATCAGATGAAAATACTTCTTCAGGAGTGCCTTGCTCAACAATGACTCCGTCGTCCATAAAAATAATATTATCAGCAACTTTACGAGCAAAAGCCATTTCGTGAGTAACAATTACCATTGTCATATGTTCAGCGGCAAGATTGCGAATAACAGTTAAAATTTCACCAGTTAATTCAGGATCCAATGCTGATGTTGGTTCATCAAAGAATAAAATATCTGGATTCATTGCAAGTGCTCTTGCAATAGAAACACGCTGTTGCTGACCTCCGGATAACTCACATGGATAAGCATATTCCTTATCTTCCAAATCCATTTTTTTAAGTAAATCTCTTGCAGAGGCATAAACTTCTTTTTTATCTCTTTTTTGAACTCTTAATGGTGCATTAGTAATGTTTTTTATTACAGAATGGTGTGGAAACAAATTAAAATTTTGGAAAACTAAACCGAAAGTTCCATCAAATCTTATATCCCCACTATCCTCTTGTTCTAAGTCAGTGATGCATCTAAGTAATGTTGATTTGCCTGAACCTGATGGACCAATTATTGCTAAAACTTCACCTTTTTCTACGCTTAATGAAATATCTTTTAAAACAACATTATCATCAAAGCTTTTTTTAAGATTTTTAATTTCCAGTAAACTCATAATATCGCCTATTCATAATAATCCATTCTTTTTTCAAGATATTCCATTGCAAATGCAACTACAACATTAAATACATAATAAAAAATACCTGCAACTAGCAATGCTGCAATTGAAGCATCAGCAGCTGCAATTTGTTTTGCAACTGTAAACATTTCTGGTATTGCAATTACAAATGATAGTGAAGTGTCTTTTACAAGTGTAATTACTTCATTAGTTACGGAAGGAAGAATTACCTTAAATACTTGAGGCATGATAATTATAAAAAATGTTTCTAATTTTGAATAACCAAGTACTTGTGCAGCCTCATATTGACCACTGTTAATAGATTCAATTCCTCCCCTATAGATTTCAGCAAAATAAGCAGCATAATTAATTGTGAATGCAATAATAACTGATATAAACCTATAGTCAGCAGAAAGACTCCAACCAAATACATAATATGGTGCAAAAAATACAACAATTAATTGTAACATTAAAGGTGTACCTCTCATTATTGAAATATATATCTTCATTAACCATCTAAGTGGTCCAAACTTACTCATTCTTCCTCCAGCCACAACTAAACCTAGAGGAAGAGAGAATAATAATGTAAGTAAAAATATTTCAATTGAGGTAACCAAACCTCCAAATAATTGAGCAATTACATTACCTAATATCATATAACTAATTCTCCCCTCTCAAACTAATTTAATTTATTGTTGGATTAAAGCATCTTCAGAAATACCATATTTTTGAGCGATTTTTAAAACAGTACCATCTTCAAACATATCATTTAATGTTTCCTGTACTTGATTTTTTAAATCGTCATTTCCTTTTTTAAATCCAATACCATATTTTTCAGTTGTGATATGCTCATCCAATATAGAGAAATCATCTGGATTTTTTTTGTTTTTGATATCATACTCTGCAACACCAATATCCATAGCAACTGCATTACATGCACCGGATTCTAAATCCATAAATGCAGTATTATAATCAGCTACGTCAGTTAAGGTCGCAAAAGTATCTGCAATAGTTTTGTTATCTCCTTGAAGAGCAGCAAGTGCGGAGGAATCTTTTTGTGTTTCAACAGTTTTACCTTCTAAATCAGAAATAGTTTTAATTCCTGAATCAGATTTTACAACAAAAATTTGTTTGTTGTCAAAGTAAGGGTCAGACCAGAGGTAATCATTTTCTCTTCCATCCATAGTGAATCCGTTCCAAATACAGTCAATAGAACCAGATTCTAATTCAGCATCTTTTGCATCCCAATCAACAGGTTGAGCTTTGAATGTCCAATTGTTTCTTTTACAAACTTCTTTTGCCAAGTCTAAGTCGAAACCAGTGTAGTTTCCACTATCGTTTTTAAATCCATATGGAGGGAATTCCGCATCAAAACCAACAATGAAAGTTTTATCATCATTAGCAGAAGCATCACTAGATGCATCATTTCCACCCAAAAAGTCAAATAAACCAGCGCTTGCAGTACCCATAACTAAGAAAGCTACCAATACTAAAGCAAATATAATACCTATCTTTTTCATTTTTAAACACCAAAATAGTTATAACTATACAGTAGAAAATATCTACTAATATTAATTTTATTTAATTAAATATATTAATTTAATTATTTAATGTTTAAAATGAATTATTACTTTTTAATATTTTTTAAAAATCTAAATGGTTTTGTTATCTTCCAACTTGAAGACAATAAAATATTTTCATTAATTTATTTCGATTTTTTATTTTCATTTATTAATTTCTTATTCTTCTTTTTCTTTTGAAATTTTTAATTTACAGTCATTAATTAACTATTCCTAGCAATTATCTGATTTTAAAACATGATTATATTCCGTTAAAGCATGTTTTTTAACAGTTTTTCATTTTAATCTCTAAATTTGAATATTGATTTCTAGATTTTTTAAAACAATAATCATTTGAAGTTAATTTGATATACATTAATATTTGCACAATTTAATAAAATAAACTCATTCCAAACTATTATAAAAATCATTTGATTATCTGTTGAACCGTTAATACAATTTATTTCAATATCACAAAAACTTTGATTACATAGAATATAAACATGTTCGCAGATATTTTAATCCTCATAAAAAGAAGTTTCACACATTTTAACATGCTGAAATTATTTTATAAAATTCCTTAAAGTTTTGCTTATTTTACCAATATTAGATGATTTAAATTCTTTATTTTCTTTTTTAAGTTTTTTAACTTTACGTTTTAAATCACGTTTGGAATTATATTCATTTTCGTACAATTCATTGAAAAATGTTAATCGATTATTTAGATAATTTTGATTAATGGAATAATTCTCATCTTTAAATCCATAATCATCAAGAATTTTAACTAATTGGGTTAAACAAGCATCATAATCATTAATATTTGATTTATATTTTAAATTAAATTCTGAAAGTACACTTCTATCCTCATATAATGCCCATATATCTCTTCCAGAACCAAGATAATCCGAAAGCTTAGAAGGCAAATAAGGATTTAGTTCAAAATTATCATTGGTATTCATATCATTTACAATCAAAACATCATATTTGGTTGTTACATTTAAAAATTCAAGATAATCGATAGGTTTTTTTATAATAAAATTATCTGAAGGCAGTACCCTATCTAAAAGTTTTTCTTCAGATAAATATAAATAAACATTAATTCTGTCCTTAAATTTATGGGATTTAAAGCACCAACAGCATAAAATAAACTTTCAAAATGTCTTTTTGAATAATAATCCTTACCAAAATAAGCAATATTTATATAGTTATCATCTAATTTTAAATTTGATTCAATAATTTGATAATATTTATTTGGCAGCGTAGGATGCATCCTTACTTCACTTTTATTTAAAACAAGATTTTTTACATCAATTGGAAACTGATTTAACATTATTTTTCTTTGATTTTCATTTGTAAAAATTACCTTATCAGCAAATAAATAAACCAAATATTCAGCAATGAAATATGCTGAAGAGTTATCCTCAATATAAGAAAAATTATTTCCAGTATTTTCATTAAAAATTTTAATTTTATTGTTTAATTTTGAAATATACTCTTGGTTTTTGATTATCATATTTTTATAGGTTTTAAGTTTATTGTTTAAATCAAAAATAAGTGGATCTGAGAATTCCGCTGTCCAAAAAGTGTTAGAACGAGTAAATTTATATTCACTAGCTAAAAAATGGTTTGCCATTGCCCATGATCTTGAATAAATTTTTTTATAGTCTTTATTTATTGTATTCAATCCTTTTTTAATAAATTTATCAATAAATACAGGCCAATCAAACTTTTCATCTATTTGAATGTAAAATCTATCATTTGTAAATTCTTTAACATATTTACTTAATTGTGAATCATCTGATTTGAAATCTCCTTGTAGAACATCAACAACATTATTATTCTCAACAATTCTTTTGAAAACAGTTATTCCAGACACTTCACTAGATGGTGGGAATAAATAGGAAATATATAATTCATCACAATTTTTCATATACTTATTTTAATTAATAATATTTAATAAAATTTTAGTTATACACAATTATTTTCTAAAAATACTTGTAATCTTAAATTTATTGGAATTTTTTAATGCATTAATTTCTTTTTTATACTGTTTATTTTCTTTTTTTAACTTACGAAGTTTTTTATTTAAACTATCTTTTTTTACTTTCAAATCAAAATCAATATCTACTGACAATTCAAATTCCTTATATGTATCTGAATCAATAGCGCTATTAAATATTATCAAACTTCTTTTAGGACATTTATCAAAGGTTTCTTCATTTTCAAACGAGTTTTTATTTTCCAAGAAGTATTCTTTTGCTTTATCAAAGTAATCTTTTTTAAATTCAATAGGCAGTTGTGTGAATCTGATATGGATGTTACTGCATTGACGATTAAAAAATTGGGTAAATAACTCCTCATAAACACCCATTTCCTTAAGATGATTAGCAATAAATCCATATATGGTTATGCAATCAGAAAAGTTTTCAAAAAATGAGTTTGTTATTGATTCATCCCTTAATCGTCTGAAATATAAATGTTTATCATAAAAATACATTCTTTTTGCATTTAAAATAGTTCTTATGAAAAATACATTATCTTCAAAGATTACATCCTCCGGAAACTCGATATTTTTAATTAAATCCCGTTTAAATAACTTTGAAGGTGCAGTTACCGGAAGTTTAAATAAGAAATCTTTAACACAATGCCAATCAAAAACTTCACCATCAACAATGTCTTTTATATACTCCATTTCAAAATAATCTAATTTAATCTTGTCACGTTTTTCATTAAAATTGATAAGTTTAAAAAACAATAAATCCAGTGATTTAGAATTTGCTAATTCATAAACTTCATTTAATGTATCTAAAGCAATATAATCATCAGAATCAATAAATAATATATATTCTCCTTGTGATTTTTTAATAGCTATGTTGCGTGCAGCAGATGCTCCCTTATGTTCTTGGTTTATAATCACAATTTTATCATCATCATGACTTTCAAGAATTTCTAAAGAGTTATCCGTTGAGCCATCATTAACACATATTACTTCAAAATCATCAAATGATTGGTTTAAAACACTGTCTAAACATTCTTTTAGATATTTTGCAGTATTATAAACCGGAATAATAACTGAAATTTTAATCAACATTAACACCTATTATAAATTATTCCCAGATTTTCTCCACTATTCTTCTAGAAGCATTACCATCATCAATACTACAGAATCTTTCATAAAAAATATCATATTTATCACCATATTCCTCTTTTAAAGATTCAATATTTTTAATAGCATCAATAACTTCCTCAGTTGTTCTTAACAGTGGTCCAGGTACTTCTTCATGAATATCAATGTAAAATCCTCTTAAAACATTTTCGTATTTTTCTAAATCATATGTATAATATAATATTGGTCGTTTAAGGTTTGCAAAGTCAAAGAATACACTGGAATAATCGGTGATTAAAATATCGCTAATTAAATATAACTCCCCAATATCATCATATTTGCTTACATCTATTGCAAAATCTCCAACCCCTTCTAAATCAAGGTTATTAGAAATAAAATAATGAGTTCTAATTAAAATAATGTATTCATCACTTAACGCTTCTTTTAATTTATTTAATTCAAGCTTTAATTTAAATTTAACCTGACCAGCATCAACAAATTCATCATCTCTCCAAGTTGGAGCATAACAAATGACTTTTTTATCATCTGGAATATTTAAAGAAGTTTTAATTTGGTTAACTTTATCTTCATTATATTTATACAAGATATCATTTCTTGGATAACCTGTTTCCAAAATATCATTTTGATATCCAAATGAGCTTTTTAAAATATCTGTAGTATATTTATTTGGTGAAATTAGATAATCCCATTCTTTTGAAACATCAATATATGACTGTTTAAGATTAGGATTTCTGGAGTGTATGTTTCCAATATCCAGACCTAATTTTTTAAGGGGGGTTCCATGCCAAGTTGAAACAATTACCTGATCGTCTCTTTTAACTAATATATCTGATTGTCTCCCATTAATAACCCAATATTTTGAACGTGCAACTTCCCTATAATAATCAAGAGAAAATCTTTTAACCTTCTTTGGATTTCCTGGAATTTCAACATTTTTATTATTCAAAACCCATACAAAATCATATTTATCATTATAATTTTCATATAAATATTCATATAAATATTTTGGACTATCTGAGTAATAATTCCCTATGAAACTACAAAATATTATTTGATTATTGTTGATTTCTTTTTTATTGAAAATTTTATAGTATATTGCAGTTTTTATTCTCCAAATACTATTCATTTCAAGAAGTTTAACAAAATTAATCCTTAATTTAAGTATTTTACGAAGTTTATTTTTATCGTGAGATTTAATAGCTTTTAATTCTCTTTTTTGTACCCACGATATTTTTTTAAAGTTAAGATTTATAAATAAGTCACTTAACATATCAAAGTATTCATTTCTCCATTTATTATTGGGATGGGAATAAAAATCAAACGCAAAATTTTCATAATAATATTTAAATAGTTTTGAATTCATCACATCAATTAATACGTCATTTTTGATGTTTTGAATAGCTTTTTTATAATTCTGTACATAAATTACAAAAGAATCATTAGCCATTTCCTGATTAAGCGATGCAAGATTAATTGAATCATCACTCTTTCTTTTACCATATAAGGCATCTTCTACTCCTACAAATGAATCAATATTTTCTAAAATATCGGTCATAAAATCATAATCACATAAATATCTTCTAGATTCATCGAATAATATATTATTAATTCTTTCTTTTTTAATTAAAGAATGCAAAACCGATAAAACCTCTAAAGAATCAGTCTTATCTCCGACAAGTAAGTTATAAGAAAATTCTTCATCACTTAAATTATTTTTAGTTAAAAGATAATTTCCCTTTTCTACTAATTTTTCAAGTTCCTCATCAAATCTTTCTCTAATAAAAAACGTACTAATCCTTTCCCCATTAATAAAATCAGCATTAGTTGCTTTAGCAACATTAATAAGTTTAGCCAAAGCATCTTGATAAACATAATCATCACTATCAATAAAATAGACATATTTTCCATTAGCTATTTTTAATGCCTCATTTCTTGCTTTTGATACAGTAATTTCATTTTCAAATGATTTAATAGTAATATTTAAATCATAAAACGCCAATAAATCATCAATATCTTCTTTAACTCCATTTAATATTAATATAATTTCTTCATCTTCTAAATTTTGTTGAGATAAACTATCTAAACAATCTTTTAAATATCTTTTAGATCTATTAAATGGAATAATTACAGTTATAAATGTCATTAAATCACCAAATTCAGTACATTTTAGCAAAACTTCTGTAGAAACGTTGTTTTCACCCAAATGTATTCAATGACTCTATATGTTTTAGTTCCATCATGAAAACTACAAAACCCATTGAAAAATTCTTCATAGAACTGGACATCTCTACATCAAGATAATTCTTCTTCACTTTTACAAACTACTTCATAACCTCATTAACATCAAAGTATGGCCATCAAGTTACATTTTCATGCTTTCCAAGTCAGAAGCATGATAAATAACTGGTTTTTTACTTTTTAATTTATTGCGAATTTCACTTATTTTTGACTAATATTTCATTCATTGTAAAAAATACCATTAACCTGATATTCCATTTCTAATATACAAGATTTAAATTTTTCTGTAAAATAATAATTCAATTAAAAACACACCCCTACCTGTGGATTTAGCCTAATGTGGAGAAGATTTTTAATGGGATTTATTTTTTTATATGTAGTTCCATGCCAAGCTTGTAAATAAAATGGCCCAGATCTGTGATACAATATTTCACTAAATAATTCAGGATTTGTATAGAATAGATCTTTTCAATTGTTTTCTGCACTTATCTCCAAAATATGAAATATATTTTTCTTTATATCACTTTACACCATTAAATCATTTTAAAAATTCTATTTTAGATACTTTCCATCATAAACAAGGATTTTTAACTAACCAAATGATTTTCATTATTATTTTAATATTATTGCAATATATCCCTCAGGGTCTTCGAAAATTCTAATTTTTTTACCGTTATACTCTATTTCTTGATTTTTAAAATCAACAAAAGCATTTTTCTTTAATTTAAATTTTTTCTTATGAATTTCAACAAAAAGATTATATTTTGTATTTTCATCAATACTATACTTCCAAATTAATTCTAATTCATTTTGCAATCTAATCTTTGGAGAGTTATCTGTCTGAGTAAAGTAAACATTATCATACTTATAGTTGAATACAACTTTATAAATAGCCGCACCATTTGTTTTTGGAATTAAAAACATTCCATTACTGTCAATATTATACTCAAAGAAATTTTTACAATATCCCTTTGTTATTGAAAAATTACCTAAAGATGTAAAAAAGAATATTAAATTATCATTTTTATTTAATTTAACTATCTCATCACTGCTCTTTTCAAATAATATTTCTTTTAATCTAAATAGTTCATAAGTATCATTGTCATAAATAACTTTTAAGTGAACATCATAATTGTTAATGTTATTTATCTTGCTAATTTCAACTTTACCATTATAAATGTTATTTCCTGTGTTGTCTAAACTAAATTCATAAACATTATTTTCCTTAACTGTATCTCTTTTAGTTAAACCCATAAAAGAAGCTTTTACATCTTTAATTTTTAAGTTTGAAGGTAAAGAAATATTGTGGAAGTAAATATATTCTGAATCAGCAGAAATATCCTCAACATTTATGAAATTATCTTCAACTTTTTTAATTTCAAAGATTTCATCTGGAATGTTATATTCAGGATTGTCAAAGAATTTAACATTCCAATATACTTTTCCATCACGAGTAACGGTTGATTTTTCATCTAAATCAAAATTTAAGAAATCTTCTAACTCATCATCCATATCATTTAAAATAAAGTAAAAAAACAGATTATATCTTTTATCCAAATTATTATCATATAACTCATCAATTTCAGACAATATGCATTTAATCTCTTTTAAATAAACTTCTTTGAAATTATCATCTTTTAATATGCCTTTTATTGGATAGAAAAATCTTTCTACATAGGTTTTAATAACATAATTAAAGTATTTTTCCAAACCGGCTTCAATAAAGTAATCTTTTACATAATAATAAGTTGAAAGTCTATCTTTCATGTTCGGAATATCAAGTAAACTTTTACTTACAGATGTATCGCTATTTCCTTTAATAATGTCTTCTTGTGCACGTCTACGCCAATAATATACCACATCTGGAATAATACTCATTTTATCAGCAAAGGAATAAGCTCTATATACTAATGGCACATCAGCATAAATTTTACCTGGAATCATGTAGATGTCATGTTCTTCAACTAATTTACGTCTGTAGATTTTATTCCAGTAGAAAACATCATAATATATTTCTTTAAATTCATCAACAGTAAATGTTCTTTCTTCATCCCAGATATTATTTTTAAATGCAATTTGTCTTTGATATTGATTTACATATTTAACTGGCTTACCTGCAACAATGTCAGAATCTGTTTTCTTAGCTTTTTTATATAATTTTTCATAAGCATCTTCTACAACAATATCATCGGAATCAATAATCGCTATATATTCTCCTTTAGCAATTTTTAAACCATTATTTCCAGCAATAGCTCCACCTTGATTTTTCTGGTCTATTATTTTGATATTATCATATTTTCTTGCATATTGTTTTAAAATATTTAAACTATTGTCTGTACTTTCATCATTAACACATATAATTTCAATATCATCCAATGTCTGATTTATAAGTGAATCTAAACAGTCATCTAAGTAATATTCCGTATTGTAAACTAAAACTACAACAGATAATTTGTATTCATTAGTCATGTTCTACATTCTCCAATTAATTAATGATTCTACAGCATCTAAATCAAATACGGGGATTTTAAGTTTATTTGAAATAGCTAATCTTTCTGAAAATGAGTCATCAATGAAAATTGAGGGCACATCATTATCCATATATTTAAATTTATCATCGTCTTTTGTCAATGTTATAATCTCATCAAATAAGTTAATATCTATTTTTAAAGCTTCTAATGTTTCATTTATATCTTTAAGGTGTTTTGTAATCAGGATAATCTGTTTGTTTTCATTTACACATTGGTATAAAAACATCATTAGATAAGTGTTAACTTTACCTTTGACAAATACTGTATCATCAAAGTCAAGATAAACCCTATCATAATCAATTTCATAAATAAAACAATTAGTTAATGCCCTATCAATGGTTAATTTATTTTCATTAGAAATTATACTTACATCTATTCCTAAATGAGTGTATAATGTTAATAATGGGAAATTTATTCCAGTATTCCTATGTAATGCCATGGTGCCGGCAATTCTTGGAGCTATTTCTAGAAGTTTATATTCGTCATTCTTATCTTTTTTAAGTTGAAAAAACCATGCCCCATAAAAAGTTAATTTAGAGTTAATAATTTGAGCAATTTCTCTAACACGCTTTTCAGTTTTAATGGTTATTGCATTTACACTAATCCCGTCTTTTACACGAATTCTTTCTCTCATCTCACAATACAATAATTCCCCATTAGCTGAAAAACAATCAATAGTATATTCTTCATTGGGCAAATACTCGACAGCTATTAAAGATGGGTTTTCCGTGAAATGATGTTCTAAATCGTCCACATTATTTGCAATAGCAACTCCTTTGGCTCCTTGACCTATATCAGGTTTTAAAAATATAGGAAATTCATCTTTTGCAACTTTTATAACTTTTTCCATGTTGTTAAAACTATCTATTGAAATATCATACACTTTAGGTATGAAATCAAAATCTGAGAAATATTTATAAGTTTTACTTTTAGATCTGCAAATGTCACAAGTTTCATCATTAGATACGACTACATGAGCATTTAAATCATTTTTAAGTTCTGCTAATTTTAAAACAACATCATCATGTGAAGGATAAATTAAATCAATATCATATTCATCAATAATGCTGTTTAAGCAATCTAAAAGATTTTCATCGTCAATAAAGGGAATATCTGAAATATAATTCGCATATACAAATTTACCATGATCATCTACACTAGACCCACCAAATAATTTAAAATCTTTACTGTATTTTAAAGCATTATGGATTTCCAACCCTATTTCAGAACCACATGGAAACACTAAAATATTTTTCATATTATCTATTCAAAATTATCATTAATTTCTTTAAATTTAATAGTTTCATTTTCTAAAATTTCAACAATATCTTGATATTTTCTAAGTCTACCCATTCTTGGATGGAATGTTAAAACACTGGGAACTTTCCAATAATCACCATAATAATTTTTTAAATAATAATCTTTATCTTTAGGTCCTGGAAACTCATATTTACAAAATTTAACTCTTTTAAAAGGTTGAATGTCATCAGTATTGAAAACTTGAAGTTTATTAATCCTATTTGGACCAGCGGATCCTTCAACCCCATTTAATATGAAATTAGTTTTTTCTCTTGTTAAATTCAAACTTTCATAAACTTTAGCAATAGATGCTTCATAATCCCCCGTATCAACCAAATCATGATAATATTGTAATCTAACATCTTCATATAATTGACCAAAATCTTCTCCATTATAATCTTTCATATAATCAAATGGGAAAATATCCAAAGCAGTTAAATCAGTGCCATTTTTTAAATCATCATAATATATCAGTTGTAAAAATGAAGTTGCACCTTGAACAAATGCATTCCTTTGTCTAAATTCAAATGTTATATTATCTTGTAAATTGTTTCTTTCAATTTCTTCCGGGAGCACATCAATAAATTTATCATAATAATCCCTCATCATTCCAGAATCCATATCGTCATCCCAAGGAATAAATCCATCATGTCTGATTGCACCAAGGAATGTTCCTCCCCTTATCCACCATTCAAACTCATATTTAATACAAATATTATCCATGAATCTTAAAAGTTCCAGAGATAAATCCCTAAAATTTTTAAGTAAAGGAGATGGAGTTAATTCATAATCAAGGAATAATGTATTAAGAAGTCTGTTTGTTGATTTATTTTCTTTTTCAAGTCTTTCAACTTTTTTACTTAATTTATTAATTTCATATTTATAATGCTGAATTGAGCCACTACTGTTTAATATTTTATTTCCTATTTTTTGTTTAATTCCCATTAAAACACCTTATTTGAAAATTTTTTCGATAATTATTTTAGCAGAATCCCCACTACATAAATTACAAAATCTATTATAAAATTCATTGTATTTATCACGATAATCTATTGAAACATCATCAATATTTTTAATTACCTCAATCAATTCATCATTATCTTTTATAAGTGGTCCTGGAAGTTCCTTTTCCATATTTAAATACAAACCACGTACATTTTCAATATAATGATTTAAATCAGGAACGAAGAATAAAATAGGTTTTCTTGAATGTGAATAATCAAAAAATACTGACGAATAATCAGTTATTAATATATCAGATAAAACATATAACTCCTGAATATCATCATAACTTGATAAATCTATTGCAAAATCTTTCATTTTTTCATCAATTTTGAGATTTTCAGAAACTAAATGATGCATTTTTAAAATTATGACATATTCATCTGAAAATTCCTTATATAACCTTTCAAAATCAATTTCTAAATTAAAATAATGTTCCCATGATCCATTTTGTTCATCATCCTTCCAAGTTGGAGCATATAAAATGATTTTTTTATCCTCATCGATGCCTAGTTTTGATTTTAAAGTTTTAACAAAGTCCATGTTATCTCTAAAGAATATATCATTAATAGGATAACCATCCTCTAAAATTTCTTTTTCAAATTTAAATGCTCTTCTAAATATTTTTGTTGAATAATGATTTGATGAAATTAAATAATCCCAGTTTCTAGATTCGTTATAGAAATTTTGCCTTCCTTGAACTTCAGGCCCAGGAATTGTAATATCATAACCCAATTTCTTAAGTGGAGTACCATGCCAAGTTTGTAAATAGACATTTCCAGGCCTTTTTTTATGAATTGGGAAAATAATATTATTAATCCAATATTTTGATAAGGCTAAGTACTTATAATAATCCCCAGATTCGAATCGATCAACTATAATTGGATTACCCGGAATAATATCTTTGTTTTTTCCAGAATAAGCCCATACAAAAGTATATTCTTTATCCATCCCCATTTCAAGCATTGCTTCATATAAATATTTAGGATTGCCTGAATATGATTTGCCGAAAAAGCTTTCAAAGAAAATCATTTTATTATTTAATGGTTTTTTTAAAGTTTTTGAATAAACAGTTCTCCCACATGCAATAGTATATGATTTCAACCATGCAGATTCTGTAGTAATCCATAATGCAAGAGAATGTCTATTTTCAGTTGCATAAAATGAATATACTTTACCATCTTTTTCAAACTTAATTAGAAACCTATCTTCATCATTCTCAAAGTACTTGAATGTTGATAAATCAATTAAAGACTGGTAATAAATATCCTCATCATAAATTCTTAAATAGAAATCCATTCTCAAATCTAATATGTTATCTGATGAACTTTTAATCTCATCAATGACGCCTTTAAAAGTATAATGTTTTTTATTTGTTTCATCTACTTTAAAATCAAGGTCAAAAACATTACTTTGACTTTCAAGACGATGATTAGCAATTATTGTAGTTTTATCAATATTATGAATATCCTCATTTAAAACATCAAAAGTACCTTCAATTAATATCTTATTATCATCAACAGTTTTTAGCTCATTAATTGTATAATCAAAATCAATATCTTCAATTTTTACAGATAAGTTACCGTAATTAGTTTTATAAGCATTTAAAACAAGATTTTTCTCGTAAAATATTGCTTTGAATAAGTGATTTGTAGGAATAAATAAAATTCTTTTTTTATAAAATATTAATTTACCCATAATTTTGAAATAAAAATCCAATAATCCTTTATCAGCCATTTCAAGTAACTCAGAAACCTTAAATATTGCAGTTGATGATTTTATTTTTGAAACTAATCTCCTGCCACTTGTTCTATGTTTAATTTCTATATATGAATGAGATATAACTTTTTGATTAGTTTTAATTATTATTTCATCACCATTGACTTTTAAATCAATAGTTGGTTGCAAATAATAATCAAAATGTCTCATTAAAAGCTTTTTGGCTAGATTTTTTCCTTTACTTTTAATATTCATTAACAAAACACCACAATCATTTTAATTCATATTCAATTATTTTACAAATCTTTTCAATATCTTCAACTGTTAAATCTAAATATAAAGGTAAAGAAAGGATAGTATCACTAATATTTTTAGCTATTGGAGTATTTTTGTCAAAGTCATATGCTGGAAATTCATTACATGGAGGATAGAAATATCTTTTAGCATATACATTATATTCCGGTAATTTTTCAAATAAATGATTTTTTTCTTCAAAAGTATTCAATTTAACGGTGAAATAAGAATAATTATAATCCACATTTTTCATTGGCCTTAATACTTTAATTACCCCCTCATTTTCAAGACCAGATAAACATTCTAAATATTTTTCATAGATTATTTTTCTTTTTGCAATGGCCTCTTCAATATGATTTAAGTTAATTAAACCCATTGCTGCTTCAAATTCGTTCATTTTAGCATTGATGCCTAAAAATTGAATTTCTTCCTTATCAGGAGTAATACCAAAATTTTTAATTGATTTGAATTTATATTCTAATTCAGGATCATCATAAATAAGTGCTCCACCTTCAATAGTATTAAATACTTTAGTTGCATGGAAACTGAACATGCTAATGTCCCCATAAGATGCGATTGGATTATCATTAATTTTAACCCCGAATGCATGAGCCGCATCGTAGATAACTTTTAAATCATGTTTTTTAGCTATTTTTTCAATTTTATCAACATCGCAAGGATTTCCAAAAACATGAACTGGCATTATAGCTGAAGTCTTATCAGTGATTAATTCTTCAATATTATCTGGATTTAAATTATAATACTCTTTGTCAACATCTGCAAAAACCGGAGTTAGACCGTTATTAACAATAGCTTGAATAGTTGATGCAAAAGTAAAAGGAGTTGTAATTACTTCGCCAGTTAAATTTAGAGCTTTAATAGCTACTTCCAATGAAGAATGACCATTAACAAATAATTCAATGTTATCGACACTTAAAAATTCTTTAAGTTTTTCTTGAAATTCACGTTCTATTGGACCATTATTTGTAATCCATCTATTTTCCCAAATTTCATTTAATTTTTCTTCATATTCCTCAATAGGCGGTAATAAAGGCCTTGTAACTAAAATTGGCTCATTAAATTTTAAGTTTTCCATAGTATCCTCTGTGATAAAATAATAATATATTAATATTATTTGTTTTTTATCTTATTAATAGTTAAAGTAAAAACTCAGACTCTTTCAAAAAAGAATTATTATTTCATTTAAATAAAAGCTCTTATTACAAATCATCCTATCCAAAGTTATGAAAAATGTTGCTAAAAACAATACTATAACATGGACGAATGATATTCATGTTTAAAATATCAACGAACGATTTCCATAATTACTCTGTAAAAATTGGATGGAAATTAAATTTAGAGAAATTTCCCAATAACAATAAACTATGATTAGCATCAGATATTAAGTAATAAGATATGATGCTGAAGCAAAAACAGCTAAACAGAATTGTCCACAAAGCATCGGAATAAAAAATTCTTTTAGTTTTGAACCATAATAATCAATTAATATTAATTATTTTAAATCAGATAGAGAAGCTCCTCTTTCTTGTAATAATAATTCTCTAATTCTTGTTGATGAAATTCCTTTTGTATATGGGAAATAAATTATTTTAATATTATTTTTATTAAATTCTTTTTCATAATTTTTCCATTTTTCAGATCCATACCAATCATCACCAACAAATAAATAGGAAGCACCTAATTTTTTGCACATAGCTAATTTATCCATATCATTCTGAGGTACAACTGCATCTACATATCTACATGATCTAACCATTTCAATACGCTCATCATAAGGTATAAAAGCTTTTTTGTTTTTATATGAAACTAATTCATCAACAGTAACACCAACTATTAGTTTATCACACATTCCTTTTGCATTTTTTAATAAATTTAAATGACCTATATGAAATAAATCATATACTCCTGCAGTATATCCTATAATCATTTTATTCCTCTATTAATTTAATTATATTTAAATTAGTAATTCATTAGTTTTATATCTATACTTTTCTACTCCAAAACCTATCAAAAAATATCTTCAATGAATTTAACTCTTAAATACAGTAATATTTATTGTAGAATTATCATATTTTTTTAAATGTTGTAAATTTATTTCATCAAAATTGTCTAAAGCACAAATAACCTCTTCAGCAGTTCTAATATTGAACCTGAAATTTCTTCATCAATATCTATAAAATCCTTTTATTTCCTGTAATAACCAATTAAAATAAACATATTTCACTTAAAACTTCAGATATTTTTTCAAAAATTACAAAGGATTTGCTGCAAAGCAAAAAGAATTAATCCAATAGTTGATTAAACTCACTTATTGCATTTTGATTGTAATATTCAAAATTAGAATTTTTACAAACAACATTGCCATTTATAAAATCATGCATCCCCTGTAGAATACCTTCTTCTGAATTTTCAACAATATGCCCCGCATAATCTCCCATCTCACGTGTGGCTTCAATATCGGTTGAAATAATAGGAATATTTAATATATCCGCCTCCATTAAAACCATTGCCCAACCTTCATAAAAAGAAGATGAAATAAATAAATCACATTCTTTTAAAATTGGCATAGGATTAGAAATATTATTAATCAAAGTAATGTTTTTTCCATACTCAATAGAATCAATCAAATTACAAATATCCTCATATAATACTCCATAACCACCAATTATGATTAATTGAGAATCAGGAAAATCATTGCAAAAGCGGTTAAAAGCCTTTATTAAACGAATATGCCCTTTTTCAGGTGAAAATCTGCCAATATTAATGAATTTAAAGCTATCTTTTTTTAATACCTCAAAAATATCATTATTATAAACATTAGTATTTTCATTAATTTTTAAACATTCCTCAGCTTTAATAAATACCGATTCATAATCATTTAGATTATGAACTACTTTAATATTATCATCTCTCCCACTAATTTGACTAGTTGGATTTAAAAGAGAAGGTGAAACTATACAAACATTATCAGCATGAGAATATGATTCTCTTAAAATGTTTCTGTTTTGATTTCCTTTAGTTTTAATCTCTTGAATCATATCATTATGAACCCATATAGAACTTTTAAAACCAGATAAACTAAACATTAAAGTCTCATCATGATTATAACCATCAAAGTCAATTACCATATCCCAATCAACATTACCAAATTGCTTTACAAAAGATCTTTTAAATAGATTATATAGTGATTTAGGACAATCCATATCCTCATTAGATAAATAGTATTTATTATAATCTATCTTTTCCCTAACAGTTGGAGTTAAATTAAAACGAATGGGCAATACTTCAACACCTTTAGGGATTGATTGAAAAATTTCTTCATGATTTTCTAAGATATTTTCTTCCCATTGCTTGAAAGTAATAAAGAAGTTATAATTCTTTCTATCAAGATTATTAAGTAAATTAAATAATGATGAAGTTATACCGAATTTATATAAAGCTCCTGCAAAAATTAGAATATTAGGATTCTTATTTTTAACATACCTCATCTTACAAACTTTTTCCCCATTGAAAATAGTTTTACATATATTTTTAGTAGCATTTGAATTATCATAAGTACAGAATTTCTTTAAGAATTCTGAATCATCATAATCTTTTTGTGAATTCAACTCAATGATTAAATCATCAACAGTTTGAACTTTAGGAAAGGGTAATTCATCTAAATCAAAATAAAAACCTCTATAAGAGATATAATCCTCCTCATCATAATTAAATAATATTATTTTTCTTTTGGTGTTAGCAAAATCAAAAAAAACACTTGAATAATCAGTGATTAATACATCCGCCATATTTAAAACATCATATGTCTCATAACCTACAGGAAAAGATTTAATATGGTCAAATTGGGAAAAATCAATTAAAGATTCGTTTAAAACATGTAACTTTGCAAATAAAATTTGATTATCTTTAAGTTGAGAATCTAATTGACGTAAATACTTTTCAACATCTTGTTTTTGCACTTCATCATCACGGTCCATTAAAATTCCACGAAATGTTGGCATATACACAAATATTTCAAAATCAAAAAGATTTAATTTCTGCTTTAATTCAGATCCCGTGAAAAACACAGTATTTTTTGGATATCCCGCAAGTAATATTTTTCCTGGAAAAATCTTTTCAATCATATATGCCTTGAGCATTTTATTCATCATATAATTATTCGGAAATATTAAATAATCACTAGAAAGTAACGGATGCTGTACATTACCCAAACGATGCTCTTCAGCAATGTTATCCTTACCCATTAATTTTAAAGGAGTCCCATGCCAAGTATTGATGAAAATCTGTCCTTCTTTTTTAACATATTTAGGTCTGATTCCTGAATCTGTAAAAATATATTTGGCTTTTTCTAATGTTTTGGTTGCTATTGCCTCTTTAGTGATGATTTTATCAATTTTTAAATTATAATTCTTTTGTAATGCTTTTATTTTATCAACAACATGTGGTTTTGCATGAACATTAATCTTTAAATTACCATATTCACCTGTTGATAACTCTTCAACAATACGGAATATGTTTCCTGTAAAATCCAAACCATCACGAGATTCTAAATAAACCAAATTATCATCTAAATTACCATTATAATACTCATTATAAATCATTGAATTTATAGCACAATCTTTAATATTCTGTAATTTAGATTTAAAACCCATTATACCACAATTAGTAACCATCATCTATTACTAAAGAGTTTACGCCATGATAAGCTTTATTAAATAAAGTTCCATTATAATTTGTATGAATAGTGTAATTTCCATTTTCCAAGGCAGATACTGCAACTGATGCTTTACCTTCATTATCAGTTGTGACATCATAATTATCTGCCCAACCAGAATCATCTAAAATTTTAATATGAACTACTTCATTTGGATAAACATTTCTATATTCATCTTTTAACACTATCTCAACACTATCTCCATTTTTTAAAGTAGAATTGCTAATTACATCAACTTGAGTATTATGTGAGTTAGATTGGATGAATAAAAACACTCCAATTGCAATAATTAAAAGTATAATCACTACAATTACAATCTTATTTGAATTCATAGATCATCTAATTATTATGAACTAATAAAACATCAATTTCACTAGTTTTAAGAACTTTTTCAGCAACGCTTCCAATGATAAACTTACGAATTCCACTTTTTCCAGATGCGGATATAACTATTAAATCAACACCTTCATCTTTAGCAACTTTATTAATTGTTTCAGCTGGAAAACCTGTTAAAACTAATTTTTTAACATTATAACTATCATCAAATTTAGATGCCATATTATCTACTGCTTGTTTAGCTTCAATTTTAAGTTTTTTATTAACATTTTTAACTTTGCTTTTAAATTGAAAAGCACTAGAAGTTAATTGACCTGCAACAGATAAAATGATTATTTCACCATCGTCAGCAATTAGTTTCTCTACTCTTTCGACTTCTTGATCTGCATAGGTTGAACCATCTGTGGGCAATAAAATTTTTTTATACATTTAGTTACACCTTTTAATATGTAATAATAATTTTGTTTTTAATAGTTTATAATCTTTGTTAAATAGTATAAACTATTAAAAATCGAGGTATCCGTCAAAATTTAATTTTACAATACCATCATTAATCAATTTAGTGTATTTAAATTGAAAAGATTTAATATTCTCTTAACGCTCAAAAAATGAAAAAAACATAGAACCAACAATTAATTTTGTCCGATACTGCCATTATAAAAAAAATTATAAAAGAGCTTTAATAGCTTCCTTTACATCAACTAAATCTTCAGTTGGCTCAAATCTACGTACTACATTTCCTTCACGATCGACTAAAAATTTAGTAAAATTCCATTTAATGTCATTGTTGTCTTTATAATGCCTATCCATCATTTTAACAACTAATTTGAGTTTGCCTGCACCATCGCCAGTTAAACCTGTGAAAGGTTGTTCGTTTTTGAGATATTCGAATAATGGAGAAGCGTTTTCACCATTTACATCAATTTTGTCAAAGATTGTGTATGGAACTAACCATTTACTTCTGCAAACTTCTGTGATTTCTTCTGTTGTGCCTGGTGCTTGTTTACCAAATTGATTACATGGGAAATCAAGTATTTCAAAACCTTGTTCATTGAACTCAGCATAAATTTCATTTAACTCAGTATATTGTGGTGTAAATCCACATTTTATTGCTGAGTTTACAATTAAAAGTACTTTTCCCTCATATTGAGATAATGAAACAGTATTTTCATCTCCATCTTTTACTTCAAAATCATATACTGACATAATAATGCCTCCTTAATTTTAATATAACACTATAATATATTTATATTTTTGTATACCAAAATTCCAATTAGTTTAAATTAAAAAACAGATAATATATTAAACTATGACAAGACAAGAAAAAATAGTTAAAACTAGCATGATTGGAATTGTAGTTAATCTTATTCTTGTTGCTTTTAAAGCATTTGTTGGGATTTTAACAAATTCAATTGCAATCACATTAGATGCAGTTAACAATTTAACTGATGCACTTTCTTCAATTATTACAATTCTCGGAACAAAACTTGCAGATAAAGCTCCTGATAAAAAACACCCTTATGGTTATGGTCGTATTGAGTATTTTTCATCAAAATAATTGCAGCAATTGTTTTATGGGCTGGAATTACAGCATTAACAGAATCATGGCCTAAAATATTTATTCCTGATGTAACAATATACTTCTGTCTCACTTATAATTATTGCAGTCGCAGTAGCTGTTAAATTTATTTTAGGAAGATATGTGAAAAGTGTTGGAGAAACCATTAATTCACAAGCACTTGTTGCAAGCGGAAGTGATACATTTTTCGATGCAATACTATCTTTGTCTACTCTAATCGCAGCAATTATTTCAATATTATTCCATATTTCACTTGAAGGTATTTTAGGAGTCATTATTTCAATCGTGATTATTAAAGCAAGTATCGACATGTTAAAAGAAACCTTAGATAGTATGATTGGTGCTAGAGTTGATTCTGAATTATCCAGAAAAATCAAAGAATCAATTTGTGAAGTGCCAGAAGTTTATGGTGCATATGATTTAAGTTTACATAATTACGGACCTGAAGATATGCAGGGATCTGTTCATGTTGAAATTGATGATGATTTAACTGCTTTAGAAATTCAGAAGTTAACAAGACAAATTTCAGGTAAAATATTCAATGAATTCTCCATTATTTTAACTGTGGGAATATATGCTCATAATGATGCATACAAAGAAATTTATGATGATTTACAGAAAATAGCTTCTGAATACCCTGAAGTTTTAGAAATACATGGATTTATAGTCTATGAAGAGGAAAATTTCATTACTTTTGATATTATCATTGATTTCGATGCTGATCGTGAAATAGTTAAAAACAAAATATTAAATGAAATAAAATTTAAACACCCGCAATTTGAATATTGTATGATTGATGATTATGATATAAGTGATTAAATACTAGTTTAATCTAATTATTAATTAAGGTGATATGATGGATAATAAAAATATTATTTTAGTCACAATTGCTATTTTAGTTGTCGCTCTTATAATAATTAGTGCATATATCATCACTAACGATGGAAATACTGTAGATACAAATAATACTACTGAAAACAATACCACTAACACAACAGGCGTTGTTATGATTGATGAAAAGGGTAATGTTAAAAATGATACTGTTGTTGGAGATGATTCCAAAAGAAACGACACTAATCAAAGTAATAAAACGCACAGAGTCTATAACCCTCAATCTGATTCATATGTAACTGTAATCGGCGAAGGTTATGATGATGAAGTTGACAGATGGTATACTTACGACACTGACGGAGTAAGATACTACAATACAAGAATTAACTAAGTGTTAATTCTTTTTCTTTTTTATTTTAAAAACACAGAATTAACTAAATTATCCCTATAAGTCGTGTCGTCCCTTAATCCTTCAATATGATGAATGATATTTAATTTTAAATCCTCTAATTTTATACGGGTTTCAACATCTGAAAAATCTACTTCAAACTCAAAAACATATTTAATTTCCATATTCTGGTCATATATTACCCAAGTAGGACCATTAATATCTAAAAGTTTAATTGACCACCTAGTCATTATAATATTAATTCGAGTTGTGAGTTTATCCACATCAAAATTTTCGTCTAAAAACACTTCTTTCATTGGTATAAATCCTCTGATCCTTTTTGAAGTATGAAGTCAAGTTCGATTTCTTCTTTATTAAATACACCAAAAGCAGCAATCTCACTTTTTTTAATAGATAATGCTTGAGAAACCTCTGTATCTTCTAGAAAGAGCATAATTACATTTAACCATTCATCATCTTCAGACAAATAACAACAGGGTTCGAATATTTGGGATTCAGTAATTATTGTTAATAACAAATCCTTTATATCAACAATTTCATGAGTATATTCCTGGTTTAGACTTAAAATTCTTTCTTGGATATTCATAAATTTAATTTAGGTAATTAAGATATTTAACTATTTTTCAAATTGGCATAATAATCCATTAAATTCACAGGAATGACAATTTGTTGTAAATTTTGAGTACTTATCTTTTGATATTTTATCCACTACACTACTTAAATACTCTAAAATAAACTCATTTTTAACATACTCTTCTTCATACAGTTTTCCTTCATCTAACACATATAAAATCAAATTTTCAACACAAACATCTTCCCTTTCACTTAAAGCCAATGCATAATAGCTTAATAATTCCATGTAAAATGAATGGTAGTTTCTCATATCATCACGTGTGCGAATAAAATGAACTAAACTCACACCATCACCATCATTAATAATTAAATCAATTACTCCATTAATATCATATCCATTAACTTCTAAACTAACAGGATAGGAAGTGTTAACCGCTTCAAAGTTTTCACCATACTCTTTCCAGTAATCAGCAAAATTACTGAATAATTTTTTTAAATTGCCTTTACCTGAAGCAAAAGAATATGATTCGATTACCTGCGAGATGAGATTTTCTATACTTTCCCTATCCCAGTCAGTTACAAGTTTATCATTGTGCAATCGATTTACGATTATTTTAAGCTTTGAATCAATGAACTTATTAATGTTCTTTGGATTTTTAAACTTCAAGTTATTTTCAAGATTGTATTTCAAAGGACAGACCAGATAATCATCCAGAATGTTTTCAAATTCAATTTGGTTAAACAATTTTGTATCCCTTAGCATGTGAGAAGTTATTTTTTTCATGTCAAAAACATCAGATGGTTCTATTTTTACTAAATCCTTTTCAAAATCTCTTAAAACCATAGGCATCTCACTACCTGTTCTTGGAAGTACTGTTGATAAAATCAATAATTCCTCAGCACGAGTATTGGCTACATAAACAACACGTTCTTCTTCATGATCAAATTCAAAAGGCTCTTTATCTTCGGATATTTTATATTTTAAGAATCTATTAGGTGTTGGATAAACCGGATAATTATTATAAATATGCGATTTTCTCTGAGCTGAAAATTTTAATGGAAAACTTCTATCTTTAATAGATGCAGTTATTACAACTGGATATTCCAAACCTTTAGCTTTGTGAACTGTCATTATATGAACTTTTTTTGAATTGTCTTCCTCTTCGTTAATCGGACAAGAATAATACTTAAGTGAACGGTAAATATAATTAAATAGACCAATTAAATCGTATTTTCCCATAATATTTTCATAATCAGAGATTATTTCAGAAATTAATGATAAGTTAAGTGTAGCTTTTTTAGCTTCAAAATCACTTCTGGTGAGCAATTCATCCATATAACCAGTTGTTTTTAGCAGTTCATAAAATATCTGAAGAGAGGTTAATCGGGCTTCCTTAATTGATGATTTTAAATCATTTAAAGAAACAAAAAAATCCAAATCATGTTCATCATCAATTCCAATAGCTTTTAGTTCCTCGCGAGAACAACTGCTTAAATCAGCAACTCCACCAACTTTTTTAAATATTTCCTCCAAATCCTCATCTGAATAATCACGAACAACATCCATTATTGAAACTGATTTTGATGATGAAACCAATGGTTTAAAGTTATTTTTAAAATTAACCACATTGGCATGGTATTTTAACTCAATGTCATTTAAAATTTCCTGGGTCTTATTAGATAGTTTAAATATCTTTGACGAATCATAATATTTATCTGTAAATGATGATAAGTTAATCCATTGCCCTCCATCACCATAATAAGCAATACGAGTTGGATTGAATGGTAGCATATACCAAAATAAAGCTAGAATCGCTTTTACCTCATCCTGGTAAATTAAATCATTAATTCCTTTAAGATAATATGGAATTTTCTCTTTTTCAAATTCTTCCAAAATATCTTTTTTATCTTTATGGCTTCTAAAAAGAACACAAACATCACTATATTTAGATATCTTACCTGAACTTTTTAAGTTTTTAATAATATATGCTATTCCTTTATATTCCTCTTCATCGCGAGTATTTTCAAGCATGTAAACAGGCATTTTAGATTTATTATCCGTTTTCAAGCTCTTTGGACTTACACGCTTTTCAGTTATATACTTCTCATTAAACTCGACAATATCAGAGGTAGAACGGTAGTTGTTTACGAGAATCTTATTTTCAAATTCATCACTTCTTGAATAATCATTGAAAAATTGAGGACTGGCTGCTCTAAATGAATAAATACTTTGGTCTTCATCGCCTACAACAGTGAATGTGTCAGATATGTCCCGTAAAAGTTCAAAAATCTGCATTTGAATAGCATCAGTATCTTGAAACTCATCAATTAACACATTGCGATACTGTACTTGCTTTAAATTATTTTTATTAGATAAAATTTTCAATGCCTTAACAAGCAGATAATTTTGATCACAGACATGTTCCCTCTCCATTAGCTCGATCCAATCACTGTATGATTTTGCAATTTGCAGATACCTTGCCTTGTAAACATCACATTGAAAACCTAATGATTTGATTTCTTTTTTAGAAGGATATTGATTACTTGGGTGAGTTTTATAAAATTCATCAATATATGTCAGATATTCTCCATCAATTTGATATTTTGACTCAATATAGTCAATTAAGGCATCAGAGTCAATTTCAAATAATGCATATTCATCATATTTTTTAAGAACCTGGCCTGATTCATGATTTCTTAAAAATGACTTGCCCTTAAAACCTAAGTCGGTTCTGTGTTTGTTGAAAAATAAATTCCTCTCAGATTCCCTTTTAAGTAAATTATATGGAATATCGCAGAAATCAAATAATATTGATCTGCAAAAACTATGAATTGTACTTATTCTCATCTTGTTAATGATATTTACTTCTAATTTTGTGTCCTTTTTAAAGCGTTCCCTCAATTCTTCAGCGGCTTTATTTGTAAATGTAATTACAAGAATCGATTCGGGAACTGCTCCATTTTCAATTAAATACAATACTCTTTCAATAATTACACGTGTTTTTCCAGCTCCAGGACCTGCATTAATTAGTAAAGGTTTTCCAATATACTCAACAGCTTCTTTTTGATAATCATCCAATTCAACTAACGGTGGGATTTCACGAACAATACACTTATCTGTTTTTTTAACAGCCTGAAAATTTAGATTATGTGAAAGGAGATTTCCTTCACTATCAAACAATTTAAGATTTAAAATGTTTTCATTAATAAAATTATTTAAATTGCCTTCAACCAAGTTTAAAACATCCACTTTATCCTTAGGGGACAAATCTTCAATCAGTATTAAATCGTCACCTTCCTGATTAATCAATGAAGGCATGATGGAGTCTACTTCAAGACTATCAAATATCAAATAAATATCTTCATTTGTTATTTTTGGATTATGACCTAAAAATGTGAAATCGAACTCATAGTCAACTTGTAAAAACTCTTCAAAACCAACGAAATAATCTTCATAGATATATTCAAATAATATTTTATGAACACTTTCAATATCATTTAGTGTTAATGTTAAAGAAGGGTCGTTGAAAACATCAATAGTAAAGACAAGTTCCTTTTTAGTTTGTCTGCAAAATAAATCTAAAATAACTTTAGCCGTAGCCATAGCTAGTTTGTATTTTTTAACTACAATCAATTTTTCCATGACACTGCACAAGTCATACAACTTCTTAAATTTAGGTTTAAGAAAAGTAAAAACACTACTCTCTCTCATTATAATCATTAAAACATTTAGTTATAAAAACACTATCAATCCATTCAGGCTGAATCAATCCTTTTGAAATATCCTCTTCTATTTGAGATACAATAATCATGCCGTCTTTTTTAGAAAGTTTTTTAAATTCGATTAATTTAGAAAATGAATCCCCACTACCCTCAACAAATTTATTTAAATTTAAACGACATTTAGCCTTTTTTTCTTCACTTTTAAGTAAGCATTGACGTTTAAATTCATGTTTAATACCTTTTTTAAATTCTTTAGCTTCAATTATTTCCCCATGAATATTGAAAATAATTCCAACAATGTCCCTGTCCTGTAAAATCGGATATTTCTTTTTAACCCTGCTTATTAATAAAGTATCATAATCCCTTCCTACAATATTATCTAATTCATTGAGATATGAAACTTGCTTAACTGAATTATCAAAATAATACTCCAAATACCTTTTAATTTCAAAATCACTAATATTATCATCATAAATTTTAGATTCAACCCTAGAATAAATCAAATTAACATCTTCATCCGAAAGATCATATTTTTTCAGGCATTTGATATAAAATGGACTGTCTTTCTGGAGGAGTTTAGATAAATACTCAATTTTATCTTGTTTTTCTAAACTTGTAACTCTCCTGTTAAAGTAATCATCTAATGTAGCTACAATATTGTCTGAAACAAATTTATTAGAGTCAATATCACTTTTTAACTCTTCAATAATAAGTTCACATTCGTTTAAACTTAAATCATAAGAATAAAGCAAGTAATTAAAAAAAGGAGTATCATAATCACCTATAAGTTCATCTAATCTATTTATAATAACTTCATTAATCATATTTGTTTATAATTTATCTAAAATAAGATAAATAATTTAGGGAGCCGAATTTTTTAAAAATCAAAGTGAATATGTTTTTATAGTTAATTATCAAACTTTCGGCATAAATGTTTCGAGCCATTTGTAATGAACTTCTGTTTTTGAAATCGACTCAACATGTGTTGTAATAGTTAATTTTTGCAAATATCCTTTAGATTCTAGGCAATAATGTTTTATTTCTCTTTATTTGTCTCCATATTTGTTCGATTGGATTTAAGTTGGAGAGTCTGGTGGAAGATATATTAGTTTAATATAGGTGTAGTGCTATTTTTTTGATAAATACTGAATTGAATCCTATAATTAAGATATTTAAATAAAAAATTATAGGTAAATAGAAAATGAATACAATAAACAAACATCGGCCATCATAATTATTTTAAATAATGCTCTCTAAATTCAATTAATCCAAATAAAAGTATTATTGATGAGATTTTGCTAATTTACTAGCTGAAATATCATCAAATACATACCATATCCTATTCTCCTCCAATACTAATTTTTTTAACTCAACAAGAGAATCTGCTTTTATTACATAGGCAGATTCCTCATAACAATACACATCTCCAATTATACGAACTCTAAATATTCCCGTATCATTATCCATATAATTAAATTTTAATTCCAATGTGAGAAGTTCTTCATAATATAGAAAAATTTCTTTCAGTTCAGAATTCTTGATTTTTGATAAGTCCAAGATTCCATAATCAATTTTTCTTAATGTCTCAACATTTAAAAATTCAACAACCTCTTCTGAATATTTAAACAAATCAAGCTTCATTGAAACCTCTTTAAATTATTAGCATTACATGAGCATATCATCTAAATTAAAGTTTAAGTATTAGTGATAAGAAAATCAATGAAAACAGTTATATTCTGACAATCATTTAATCATTTCCCTCATAATCTCAATAATTCTTCTGTTTAAAGGATTTTCAAGTGATATAAATTCCTCACTTGCTTTACTGGATCCAAATTCAGCAAAGTAAGGAGTATGACAACAATCTCCATCAATTGTAGCTCCAAAAGTTATTTCATTTCCTTTAACTTTTATACCAAAATCTGCAAATTCAAATACCAATACTTTATCAATGTCACTTGTTTTAAATTTTTCACTGGTTCCACCATACTCTAGTTCAAATACAGCCTCACCATCAATTTTACAAGCAGTAGCATATACAAGACGAATGTATGCTCCATCTTCATTGATTTTGCGATTCAAAAATTCAAAGAAGTTCACATTCATTTCATCAAAATCATACTTTTCATCTGCCATACCTGCATAAGTCGGCATGTAATTATTTGATGTGAGTTCATCTACAAAGAAATGAAATTCATCATTTCCACATACTGAGTTTTCAACTGTCTTTTTAACATTTATAGTACAATTTTTCTTAATTTCCATTTTATTCCTCTAAATGATGATAGGTTATAAGTTTTAGGATTAAATCCTTGGCTGAATAATAATAGTCACAAGTCTAGAATTAGCTAAATATAAACTAAGTAACTATAAATAAATCTAAAAGAATACTGCATTCCAGTATGCAGTTAATTTAACTTGTGGTGTCATTTTATCAACCCCTAATATTTGAGAAGTTCATATAGATTTTAATTTGAAATTTAATATAATGGTATGGTCTTTATGTATATCAATAATTCAAAGTACATTTACATATTATTTTCATATAATATATAAAGTTTTTGTTTTTATGACCCAAAATTGAGGTAAATTAAAAAAAGATAATATGGGAGAATTATAATTCTCCATTTTTGCGCCTTTCATCTAACAGTTCAAGACCTAAATCTCCTAATTTGTATTTTTGAATTTTGCCACTAGTTGTAAGCGGGAATTCATCAACAAAGAATACATATTTAGGAACTTTATACCTTGCAATAGACCCAATACAGAAATCACGAATATCCGCTTCAGTAACATCATCAAAGCCATCATCTTTAATAATAAAAGCACCAACTATTTCACCATATTTCTCATCAGGAATTCCAGCTACTTGAACATCTTGAACACAATCATGAGTGAATAGGAATTCTTCTATTTCACGGGGATAAATATTTTCCCCACCACGAATAATCATGTCTTTAATACGGCCTACAATAGAATAATATCCCTCTTCATCAACTATTGCAAGGTCTCCTGAGTGTAACCATCCATCAGGCTCAATTGTCTCGGCGGTTTTTTCAGGCATATTATAATATCCTTTCATAACATTGAAACCTCTACACATGATCTCTCCTTTTTGACCAGGCCCTAACTCTTCACCAGTATCCGGATCAACTATCTTAACTTCAATATTAGGGAATTTGCGACCAACAGTGTTGATTTTTTTCTCAAATGAATCAGAAGCATTAGTTTGTGTAAAACCCGGTGCCGCTTCAGTAAGCCCATATACACTTGTAATCTCTTTCATATTCATTTTTTCAATAGCATCTTTCATTGTTTCAACAGGACAAGTTGAACCAGCCATAATACCTGTACGTAATGAAGACATGTCAAACATGTCAAACATTGGATGGTTCATCATTCCAATAAACATTGTAGGAACCCCATAAATTGATGTGCATTTTTCTTTTTGAATTGATGAAATAGCAAGTAATGGATCATACTCTTCAAGAACAACCATTGTTGAACCATGAGTTATGACAGCCATTACCCCAAGCACAGTTCCAAAACAATGGAATAAAGGTACCTGTAAGAGTAAACGGTCTTTGTTAGTGTAATTCATGTTTTCTCCAATATAATATCCATCATTTACAATATTGCGAGAAGTAAGCATTACTCCTTTAGGAAATCCTTCTGTACCGGAAGTATATTGCATATTTATTACGTCATGCTGGGAAACAGAATCTTTAACACATTGGAACTTTTCTTCATCATAATTCATTCCAAGCAATAATAATTCATTAGTATTATACATTCCACGGTGTTTTTCTTGACCTACATGGAATAAAAATTTTAAATGTGGGAATTTTTCAGCAACTAACCTTCCACGAGCACAAGTTTTCATCTCAGGTACAAGTTCATGTATAATATCAAAATAATTTGTATCTCTAAATGTTTCAGTCATAGCTAATGCTTTCATATCTGATTGTTTAATCACATATTCTAATTCATGTGATTGGTAAGCAGTATTGACCGTTACAATAGTTGCTCCAATTTTAGCAGTTGCAAACATATAAGTTAACCATTCAGGGACGTTTTTAGCCCAAATACCAACATGGTCACCTTTTTCAATTCCAATAGCCAGCATTCCTTTTGCTAGATTATCCACCCTTTCATCAAATTCTTTATAAGTAAATCTTAAATTTCTATCTGGATAAACAATGAATTCATGATCTGGTTGTTTTTCAACCATTGATTCAAAGAACTTGCCTAATGACAGTTCTGTAAATAATTCGCTCATATTTTCACCTCAAAATTTATTTAATAAAATAACTAACCAAAATACAATTCATTAATGCAACCTCAATTGCAATCTTTTTAAGCTCAAATCCAAACTAGCTGTGAAAAATCTATCAATTTTTGGACTATAAGTTATTTTATTCATTTTTTCATTCTCCTTAATACGGTGTATATAATACAGCGAGTATTTTAGCTTTATTTTTATCACTTGCATGAAGGTGATGCGGCACTACTGAGTCATAAAATATTGTGTCGCCTTCACCAATTGTAAAAGTGTCTTTACCATAGATGACTTCAATTTCCCCTTCTAAAACATAAATGAATTCTTCACCTTCGTGAGAGGACAGTTCCTTTTCTCCTTCTTCATATTCAATATCAATTAAGAATGGATCAATGTTTCTATCAATCTTACCTGCCCCTAAAGAGTGGAATTCTAAATTAGTTGCATTTGTAACATCTTCCCTGCCGGAAAAGAATAATGAATTTTCGGTTTTTCCACCACGAGTTATAACAGGGCCAAGTTCAGGAGTATCATCTAAAAATGTTCCTAAACGTACACCTAATGCCCTTGCCATTTTAGTTAATGGTGTAAGGGATGGAATTACTTCTCCCTCTTCCATGGCTTGTAAAACTTCAAGTTTTACCCCACTTGTCTCAGCAAGTTCATCTATAGACATGTCTTGTCTAGTTCTAATATCTTTGATTTTTTGTGCAAAATCTTCGTTTGTCATATTTTTCTCACTTTTTGGATTTTTTCACTTAAAAATATTTAAGTATGTATAATTATCATTAATAATATATTTAAAAGTATCTGAATTCAAGCATTTTAATTAAAAATTTTAATTTTTGATTAAAAAAATAATATAAAAACTTGAATAGAAACATGATCAGATAAAAAAGATTTGAATTTCATACAAATATACAATTGCCAATATTAAATGCCACACGTCTATTGAATTGACTTTAAAAGAAAATATTGGATTTAAATAAAAGAAAAATAATATATACTTTGAGGATTAATGAATTAATGTAGAGAATCTTCCCCGTTTCTTTACAATTCATTATGTAGAAAAATCTATATTAGTAAATGAGGAAAAATAAGGTTTGGATTATCCAACCTTATTATTTTTAATAGAAATTTATACATAATCCATATTTCATTTAATAATTATTTAAAATAAAATTGTTTGATCTGATTTTAGTCAAGTTGCCAAAGTTGAAAAAGACCATCCTCATATGAATTCCAGAAAATATAACCTCCCAGGATTCAACAAATAGACCTAAAAAAATTATTTGACTTATTAGTAAAAAAATGGGTGGTAAAAATATCCACATAGGATGTGATGTTTTTATTAATTCAAATTGTTCTATGCAAGATCAAGGCGGAATTTATATTGGTGATGAGGTTCTTATTGGACATAATGTTTGTCTTTTAACATTAAATTATGAATTAAACCCAAAAAAACATGCCAATCTTCTACCTGCTCCAATTCATTTAGAAAATCATGTGTGGTAGGTTCTAATGTCACAATTCCTCCAGGGAGTGAGAGTTGGTGAAAATTCTGTTGTTGCTGCTGGAGCTGTTGTAACTAATGATGTTCCATCCAATAGTATTGTTGGCTGTGTTCCTGCAAAAATTATTAAAAAAATAGATGAATGATAACTTTGCAGATTATCAATTTAATGACCAACTAAAAGTATAGTCAATATTGAAAGTATTGAAATTACAATAGCTACAATTGGGTTAACAGCATTTAAAATAAAAATACTAACTTTGAAATAGTATTAAGTACATCAACTATTAATTTTAATAGGATTTATTTATTAATTAAAAATATATATTAATACAAACAAAACTTTAAATAATTTTAAGGACTGTTTTATATGTTAAGTATTAATCAATGCTACCTAGATTTTGTTGATAAAATCTTAAAAACTGGAAAAGAAACATACAAAGATTCAAATCATCATTTGATTGAAAGTTTAGGGAACTTTTACATCATTGATGACCCGTTAAACTTAAAATACAAAGCAAAATATCAACATTACACAACCGACATGATGTTAGCAGATATTAAATCCGGGAAATTTGATATTGATGCTTGCCCAATTAAAAGCGATGCACTATACGAATATGTTAAATCAGCAGAAAATTCAGATGACCAAGGATTTGTTTATACTTATCCAAACAGGATTTTTGCTCATTTTGATATTGACCAATTCAATACCATGAAAGAAAGAATTTTAACTGCCACCGGTTCAAATCGTGCAGTTGCAGTTACAATTGACCCACACTTAGATGCAGACAGAGAAGATATCCCATGCCTTCAATTTTTACAATGTATTGTTCGAAATAAGGAATTAACCATCCATTGTTTATTTAGAAGTAATGATATTTTTGGTGCTTTTTACTCCAACATGTTTTTCATCGCCTATTTGGGAATTAAAATGAAAGATGAAGTAAACAAAGAAATTATGAGTGAAAAATTAAACTTCAGTGGAGTTCACTACCACTCAACCTCAGGCCACATATATAATACTGATTTAAAAGCAGCTCGTAAATTAATTAAAACAAATAAATAAGGTTTGAAACCTTATTTTTTAATTTTTATCTTGTTTTTAACTGTTAAACTTCCATATTTAGTTTTAATATTGTATTTTCCAATTTTATATTTGATTTTAATTTTTAAAGTAGCTATTCCTTTAGAATTAGTTTTTACTTTATAGGTTTTCCCCTTAAAATTTATTTTGACATTTTTCTTTTTCAGGATTTTGCCTTTTTTGTTTAAAAGTTTAACTTTGAATTTTAAGGTTTCACCTTTTTTAACACTCTGATCCTTAGTGATTATGGTGGTTTTGACATTGATCGTATTGGAAACACTATAACCCTTATAAGTAGTTTTGATAGTATATTTTCCAGGATTTATGGATATTTTAAGTGATGCATAGCCATTACTATTAGTTTTTTTAGTATAAGTTCTTCCATTTATGCTGAATTTTACCTTAACACCTGCTGCAACCTTTCCATTATCATCTGCAACTTTAACTTTATAATATTTACCTTCCCCATAATACATTTTTAAATATGCATTTTCGGTTATTCTAGCTACAACTTTAATATTTTGAGTTTTAATCTCTCCAGTAGCCGGATTGATAATATGGATAACATAATTATTAGGAGCTAAACCAATGGTTAACCTAGCAATTCCATTCCCATCAGTGACCACATGATAATACTTAGAATTAATAATAACAGATACCTTAGCATTATTTAAAGGAACACTATATCTATCAAATAATTGAAATATATATTGTGAATTTAAAGTTTTGACTTCATCTTGTGAAATGATTGATGAATAAACAGTGACATTTGAACTAATACTTGATGAATTATAAGCATATGCCCCATTATAAATAGCTGAAACATTATGTAAACCAAAAGTTTCAAAAACATGATTTAAACTAGCAGTACCATTAACTACCTTAACAGTATACTCTTTAGAATCAATTTTAATAGTTACATTACCTGCATTAACTAAATCCCCATTTTGGTCTAAAATTGTAAAAGTAATATTGACAGGATTATAATGATTGGACATTAAAGAAATTGTAGTATTTAAAAAATTAATCACAAAGTTATCATTATCATCTGATGAGATATAACCATTATTTTCATAAATGGCACTAATATTGATCTCCCAAGGAAGTTTGGATAGATTAAGAACGGCAAATCCATTTACCACTGGAACTTCATATTCCACTCCATTAATGTTAAATGTGACATTTCCACCAGTTACTGGTCGGTTATATTGATTTAAAACATTTGCTGCAATATAAAAATTATCACCAGAAATATTAACAATTAAATTAGTTGTAGTGTTTATAAGATTTAACACAGTGAATGCTTTAATACAAGCTACTTGTGAGGTATAAGTATGAGATGAGTAATTCCAAGTTAAATTAAATATATCTACCCAGTTTTTCCCATCATAGCTTAAAAATGAGGTGTTTTTTGAATATAATAATTTATTTAAAGAAACGGCTTCGGATATAGGAAACTCCGCTTCGCCATCTACAGTAATTTTAAAGACAACTTCAAAAATATCTCCCTTACTAAGTGATACAAATTGATTTAAATTCAAAGTATAATAACCCATATTAGAAATTCCACTTTGTGCATGCTTTAAAACATTATTAACATAAATATAAAATGTATAATTAGTTACCTTTTTGAAATAAGTTGAAACAGCCGCTAAATACTCATAATCAGTTGCAGTGAATTTATTTTTATACCAAATAGTGCTTGAGGAGTTTAAGAAGTAGTCAGTTTTTCCGGGAATATCATATTGATAATTTTTATCATATTTAATAGTGTCATTTAAAATAAAAGTATAAGTGATATCTACTCTTCCAGGTTGAGCACATTTGGTATCATAATAAGAAACATAATAATATCCCTTATCTCCAGAATCAGTCCCCCAACTATTTTTAATTATCCATGCTCCATCACCCGGCGGGGCAGTTTTAAAATTATATTTAGAATAGTTATCATCCCATCCAACAATAGTTATAGCATGATTTGCACCTGAAGATCCATAATAATAGTGATTATTATTATTTACATAAGAACCATTCCAATGAATACTTGTTGCAACAGCACCATAATTCATAATAGCCATTTTTATTGCATTATTATCAGTATATGAACTTCTTGACAAATACACGACATTCTGAATATGATAAAAACTATTTAATACTGGTGATAAGAATCCTGAAGGATTATAAGCATCATCACTTTCATTTACAGGACCTAACCAACTTACAAGATAACCAACACCCATATCATCAAATCCGCCATTATTAGGCTTCATATCCCAACCATAATCTGAATAATATGACATTAAATTCTTCATATTCTCTTCAGACAAATCATAAGTAACGTTTGATGCTTTTAGGATACATGATTCTAGTGCGGCTAATGTTGCAAATGCCCAACAGTTACCTCCAGTCTTTTGATCTTTAACTGGAGTTACGTAACCTAAAGTTTTTAGATTATAACTGCTTGGCAATTGACCATTATATGTTGAATTACAATAAACTAAAATATACTCCCCATTAGAAATTGTCATATTTGGAGTATCAGTTTCAAAAACATCATTTGCAAAATAACCGAAGTTATTAATAAATGTATTGCCATTTTCAAGAGAACTTACAACATTGTTAGATATTGAATAGATAGCTCCAACAGTACTTGCATTATTGTTTGAAAATGTATTTAAGTAAATATGACATGAATCTGCATCATCAATGAACAATGCTCCCCCTTCTTTTGCAGAATTATTATCCAAATAAGAATTGGTTAGGTTAAATAAAGAGTACAGCGAATATATTGCACCACCATAATAACCAGCTTTGTTATTTTTAAAAGACATGTTGCTTAAAGATGAATTTGAACTTATAGAAATTATAGCTCCTCCGAAAAGTGTTGCACTATTGTTAATAAATTCAGAATTTGAAATATTCAAAACACCACCTTTAATATAAATTGCCCCACCAAATTTAGCTGTATTGTTTATAAAACTACAACTATCCAAATTAACATTGCCATTAGATCTGATTGCACCGCCATTTGTAGATGATGAGTCCCTAAATACTGTATTGACGGCTGTAAAATTAACTTTACTAATAATAGTTGATGAAACAAACGTGACATTATAAATAGCTAATGAAGTTGAAGAGATAAACATTGCATTTTTAACAAATGTTGTACTTGCATTTTCACCAATAATCGTTACATTTCTAATTGTTTTGTGGCCATTAAAATCATACGTACCACTAGCTAAATGAATAATTGAATCATCTTTAAGGTTATAATAATTCAAATTTTTGTAAGGGTTATCTGCAGTTCCATTTCCAGTGTCATTTTCGATATTTGCATTAAAATAGTAATCTGCGGTTAAAACATTACCCCCATTATTATTTGTTTCATTATCAACTGCAAAGCTTGATGGAATTAGAATTAATAAACATATAAATATTGATATAATCGCTATAAATTTAAATTTCATCTAATAATTTCCTCCATTATACCAAATTAAACACAAAAACTTGGTAAAATGTGTAAAGTATTTGTATTTAAGTTTACTATAATATAAATAATGTTGGTTTGAAAAAAAAAGAATTTGATTAATGAAGTTAAATTCATCATCAATCAATAAATATATATAATCCTTCCACTATTTGGCAGAACCTGAAATATGAAGAATAACTACCTGCTCGAATAATTTAACGTTCTATCTTTAATATATGAAAATTTATCCTCAATTAATAGTTCCCCATTTCTAAAAACAGTGCGCAACATGTTTTCACCATCATTATCAATTGGAATAGTTTTAAATGAATTATTTTCATTTATTAATTTGAATCTACCTGTTTTAGACTTTTTGCTTGAGTCTAATGGGTTTTTAAATATATCCTTCCATTCACCATTGCATAATTGAGCGGAACATTTAAAGCGTTTCTCTGAGTATCACGATTAACAGAAGTATGTAATCCACCACCCATTCCAAATATAATATTTTCAGCCGCCCATCCATTAGTTTTCATGGCGAATAGTATATCACGGATTTTATGATAGTCCAGTCCATCACCCCATAACAGTCCAATATTGGCATCGAATACCTTATATCCTTTATCTGTCAAATGAGATCCAAAACTTTCTCCAAGATATTTAAACAATCAATAGTTGTAGATACCGGTTCTCCACTGTCCGGTCTGAAAACTATTTTATTGCCTTTGATTTTTAAGAAATTATTGATGGCATTATTTAAAACAGAACCTTTAATTCCCGCCTGAGTTAAAAAATTCTTATAATTATAAGAATCAATAACCATAGATAAGATTCCATCTTTAGCATTATCAATCACATTAAGAACCTGTGTTAATTCACCATCAGGACCAAGAGAAGTCATGACACTATGTTCTGTTGCTTGAACACTAAAACCATATACATCTGGATCATTGTAATAGTTATCGGGGATTGCTAATGCTGGAATAGTATCAGTTCCAGAAAAACTCAATAAATGAGCAGAACCAGCTAATCGTGATGATTCAGTAGATGTAGCTCCCCTATATCCAAAATCATGCAACATAAAATTTAAATTGTCCAAGCTAGAACCTGTAACATTTAAATAAAAAGTACATAATTTACGAACCTCCGCAGACAATGTTGCAACTGTTGATGGATACCAAACTTACAATAATAATGATTCAAGATAATTTACTAACCAAAAAGATTTTTTATCAGTGTTTTCAATAGTCATTAAAACATTGCCTACCTCAACAGGTGTTCCTTCAGCTACTGCTTTGATTTCAATAGGCAAATTACCATCACAGTTATCAAGAATATACTCCCAACCTTTTTTATTGAAAATATCATCACCAATATGAGCGGTGATTAATTTATCTGCTTCATCAATTTTTTCTTGTGTAACAATTTGACCTTCCAAATACTTTTTAATTATATATTGAAGCCCATAAAAGATAGTTTTATTAAATTCAGCACCTAATCTACTTTCAAGATAGGAATACATTTTTTCAGTACATTCTGGGTAGAAATAGTGATGAGTTACTTTATAACTATCTGTTAAAAGGCAAATATTGTTTTCAATCATAATATCACTTTTAAAAGGTTATTAGATTATTATGAAATATATATTTAACTAAAAAGTTGTTTTAAAATTGGTGAGGGACGGTTAATAAAAAAAAAGAAAATAGAAAAAAAGATTTAGATATAACTAGTATCCTGTTTTCTAAAGTGTGCTTGTGGGTGATCACATAATGGACATACTTCTGGAGCTTCCTTTCCATAATGGATGTATCCACAATTATTACATTTCCATGCAATTTCTTCATCTTTTTTAAATACTTTACCTGCTTTGATTTTAGAGGATAATGCATTATATCTTTCTTCGTGTGCTTTTTCAGTTGCACCGGCTGCATCAAATAAATCTGCAATATCCTCTAAACCTTCTTCACGTGCGGTTTCAGCAAATCCTTTGTACATTGAAGTCCATTCTTCATGTTCACCCGCTGCCGCATCTGCGAGATTGGTTTCAGTGTCCGGCACTTTTCCACCGTTTAATAATTTAAACCAAATTTTTGCATGTTCTTTTTCATTGTCAGATGATTCTTGGAAAATTTCTTTAATTTCAACATAACCATCTTTTTTAGCTTGAGAAGCATAAAATTCATATTTTACACGTGCCTGAGATTCTCCTGCAAGTGCAGTTTTTAAATTTTCTTCAGTTTTACTTCCTTTTAAATCTGCCATAATAACATCTCCGTTAGTAATTTTATTTTTAATATAATATTTAAATATTGCCTTTTACTGTGCAAAAAATTTAGTCACAACTAAATAATTAAACAATGAAGACTCTTCTACTCTAAAATCACCAAGTAATGACTTCTCTTTCAATTATCATTTCATCATTACCAAAATTAGATACATTCTCATCACCTTCAAATACCATGAAAGCAAAAGATTTCTCATCTCTTGAGATAATTCCTTTTAATTCCTCAAAATCATTCCATTTAATAGAGTTTTTCATAAATGGATTAACTGGAAAATCCCATCTAAGATTATCTCCTTGATAATATTGAATAATTCCACCTGCATATTGCATAGCTTCTTCATCTAATAAGTAATCCCCATCAATTAATCCTTTAATTGATACATCTGGATGATTAGGGTGTTTGATGAAAAATACAACCATCTTATTCATTTAATCACCGAATAGATGATAAATATCTAAAAAAAATAAAAAAAAGTAGAGCACTTATTTAAAGTTAGTAGCTCTTTCTTCAAAGTGTGCTTTTGGAAATCCGCAAACTGGACATTTTTCAGGCGCATTAGGACCTTTGAAAACAAATCCACAATTTTCACATTTCCATTCAATTTCTTCTTCTTTTTCAAATACAGAATTGTTTTCTACATTAGCAAGTAATGTTCTGTATCTCTCTTCATGTTCTTTTTCGATTGCTCCAACCTTTTCAAATAAGAATGCAATCATTGGGAAACCTTCTTCTTTAGCGGTTTCTGCAAATCCTTTGTACATTGAAGTCCATTCTTCGTTTTCACCATCTGCTGCTGCATTGAGGTTAGCTATTGTGTCTGGAATTTTTTCATCGTGTAATAATTTGAACCAGATTTTAGCATGTTCCCTTTCATTTTTAGAAGTTTCCATGAAAATATCATGGATTTGAACATATCCTTCCTCTTTTGCTTTATTAGCAAAGTATTGATATTTTGTGTGAGCTTGAGACTCACCAGCAAATGCGTATTCCAAATTTTTTTCAGTTTGAGTACCTTTTAAATCAGTCATGATATACATCTCCAATAATATATGATATTAGTTTCATTATTTAAAAACTTTTTTAAAAAAAATGAACATAATTTTAGGCAAACCTAAAAAAAATAAAAAATAGCTTAAAAATTAAGCTATTTCTGAGTATAATAAACCAAATGCCCTATATTGTACAAATGCAATAAATGTATCGCCAACAATAAATGCTATAATTATACCAATAACTGGAATCAAACTGATAACTGCCATTATTAAAAAAATAACCAATATTAAAATATATAGCAAAATTATTAAAGCTAATGTTTTTCCAACACCAATTTCTTTTAAATCCCTATAAGATTTACCAAAACGTATTGCATCATCAATACTGCCTGTTTTTGCCAGTCTAGATTGTCCCATTAATGCCAATAATGAAAACATTATACACATTATTATTAAAACAATAGCAACAATAATTATAGATGCAGCAAAATCTGGTGTTAAAATAGTATTTAACAAATCAACAGGAGTTACATTACCTACAAACTCCAGATTAGTCACCTTTGTTGCAGCAATTCCAGTGAAAATAAATAATGCTATGGTAATAACAACCAGTGGAATAAAATAATATATAATATCTACAATAAACAATTTAATTCCATTTTTAAGATTTCTTTTAATATCAATAGAAGGTAATTCATCTTTTAACTCAATACCAAATTTTAAAACATCTAATTCATAACCAATAACAATTATTGTAATTATTAATGAAACAATACCTCCAACTATAACCATAAACTCATTTTTAAGAAATGTGCCGGGAAAATTAGAAATAAAACTCGCAAAAAATAGCACACCAATAATTAAAAATGTTTTAATGTCTGTAAATGGATATCTAATAGAATTTTTTAAAATTTCAAATATTTCCATAATATTCACCATTAAATATTATAAATTTTATACTATTTAAATATAAATGATAGATATTTTCTAAAAAAAGGAAGAAAAATAAACAATGAATAAATTGTTTAAAAAATGTAATACAAAATTAACATTAAAATGTTTATTAAAAAAAATAGATGAAAAATTATCCATCTACCCCAAAGGATTTTTTAAGCAAATCCACGTTAACAAAACCTTCTTTGTAAATTTTACCAGTAGTTAAATCATTAATTACTACTTCAGCAGGAGCAAACATTCCTTTATCGATTTTATAGAAGTCAAATTCAGCTTCTTTAAATACGTCGAAGAACGGTTTGCCATACCCATCAGCTGCAGAAGATGGTAATTTAGCTGCCACATCAGCAATATCATCATTTTCATCAGATTCAATATAGTAATAGGTTCTTCCACCGAACAATACTGCATCATTTGTTTTACCCATTGCTTTTAATCCGTTTGGGTCAATTGGTGCTATTGGTGCAATACCTGCTGCATGTTTTACTTTAGTTACATCAAATTTAATAGCTTCCAACATTTTGTAAGTTCCGTTTTCAACTACTCTGCCTGAAATTTGAATAGATCCAACAAGAGAAGAAGTAGGAGCTACAAGCAAGTAAACATTTTTAACATTAACATCACATTCATCAGCAATATATTGAGCAACATCTTCACCTGGCAATACATCAGCTTCAAGAGTTAAAATTGCTAATTCTGCATCTTTGTCATCATAACCAATTTCCTCATAAGTTTCTGCTGGTTTTAAAGCGATTGCCCTTGCAGGTCCTGAACCTAATGCAAAGAAATCACCCACAGAAACAGACCAGCCCGCTTTTTGAGAACCTAAGGTTGAAATAGAAGGTGAGTCAGTTTTAATTTTTACTGAAGGAAGTGCGAATTTTTCAGATAAATCTCCAGGAATTGAAATTCCAACATCGGCAACTCCACCAAGACAAACTTTAGTATAAAGTTCTCCGGCTTTAAAACTTCCATCTACATTAACACCACAATCAAGAACTGTAGCACCATTTTTTAAAGTTGCAACAGCGATGTTTATTTCATCTGCTTTTTCAATCATTACATCTACGGTTTTTTTAGCTTCTAAGTTTACACTTACCATAGTTTTAACCTCTAAAAAAATTTAACTTAAATATTAAGTTATTGAGTAAAAATTTATTTTTATTATTATTTATATTTGCCTAAATGAATCTTAATAAAATAGATTAAATCATTGTTTTGAGGCATTGATTTCTCTTACTACTTTGGCGATTTTTACAATTCCTTTATCTTGACTTTTATCAATAATTCTTAAAAGAGCATTGTCTGTTTTAATATGCCTCATAGCAAACAAACGAACATCATCACATTTAGCATTAATAACAATATCTGCCCATTCTTTTTCTAAATCAATGAATTTTACAATGTGATCCATATTGTCAAGGATGTGCGGTACTTCACAGGCAACCTTAACAAGCATGACCTTATTTTTAATTTTTATCAATGCGTTTTCTCTATTGTAGAAATGGAATTTATAATTTGAATTGCCCTCCCCAGGTAAAACATCATAATTGTGATTGTGAATAGCAATACTTGCCAATACAACTTCATCGGTTATTTTTTCAACTGCAAGTTCCTGAACCGACCTGTATTCAGACCTATCACCAATGAATGCTAGAATTGATTGATTAGTTAGAAATTCAACTAAATATAATTGGGTTTTTTCATCAAAATCATTTAAATTGAACTTTTTAAAAAACGATTCATCTAAACTATTGATAAGTTTAGATTTATTGTCGAATTCCTCAATATTCTTAATCATTTCCGTCTTAAACCAGTCAGGATACTTTTCAATAGCTCCGCAATTATTAAAAATAGATGTGATTGAAGTGCCATATGCTACTTTCCAATCATTTAAACTAGAAACATCAACAAGTGAAGAACAACCATAAAACATTTTATTCATAGCTTTAACATTAGAAACATCCCATTTACTTAATGATGAAATATCTACTAAAGAAATGCAGCTATCAAACATTCCCCTCATATATTCAACATTAGAAACATCCCAATTTTTCAAAGGAGAAATATTCATTAAAGCATTACAATCCCTAAATAAATAATCCAGAGAAACAACATTGGAAACATCCCAATTCTTCAAAGGAGAAATATTTTTAAGAGAAATACAACCTTCAAAAAGACCACTCATGCGAGCTATACCTGAAACATCCCAATTTTTCAAAGGAGAAATATTTTTAAGAGAAATGCAATGGGAAAATACTGCAAGAAGAGCCGAATTTCTATGCATGATAGTTAAATCCCAATTAGATAATGGTGAAATATCCTTTAAGCTACTACATCCCCTGAATAATGCAGTTATATTGAATACATTTGATAAGTTCCAATTTGCAATAGGAGAAATATCTTCTAAAGATGTGCAAAAATCAAATAAACATCCCATGTCCAAAACATTACTAACATCCCATGAAGACAGTCCTGAAATATCCCTTAATTTAGCACAATAAGCAAATAAATAATACATTTCACTTACCTTGCTAACATCCCATGTAGACAATGCAGAGACACTAACTAAATTACTGCAATCAGCAAACATGCGAGACATATGTCTTACATTAGATACATTCCAATTTGCAAGAGCTGTAATGTCTGTTAATCTGCCGCATCCAGAAAACATGTTAGAAGCATCTTCTACATGCGACAAATCCCAATTTACCAAAGCAGAAATATCTTCCAAACTTTTGCAGTCTTCAAACATGAAACTAACATCCCTAACACCTGAAACATCCCATGAACCAAGTGAAGAGATTTCCTGTAATGATTCACAACCAGCAAACATTTTTTTTAAGCTTTCAACATACCCGACACCTATTGTAACAATAGCCTTTAAATTTTTTAAACCTTCATATCTTCCTTCAAGTGAGGTTATACCGAACAAATCTTCACTGACATATACAATTTCTTCCTTATTTTCAACATCATCCCAACTAGTTAAATTTACACCATTTTTAAGAATAATAAGTGTATTAAACTCCCCTAATTCGTAAATACTGCTTGTAGTAGTGTTGAAATGTTCAAAATCATATAAGTGAATCTTAGCCATATTAACCCCCCAATTATAAAAAATAATATGTATTACAAAGTATATAAAATATTCAAATAAAAAAGCTTAATCATCATAATACATATCGTCATAATCAAATAAATCCGGACTATCTGATAAATCAGACCCACATTCTTCACATACCACTTGAAGGGTCATTTAAATGTCCGCAAACACTACAAGTTATCATGAACACCATCCCAATATTTATCATAATGAACCTTAGATTCATCATATCTAAGTTTTATATCGCTTTCACAAACAGGATATCCCACACAAATTACAGAAAATGGAATGCAGTAATCAGGAATATTTAAATATTCTTTTAATTTTAATGTACGTTCTTCAATTGGATGGAAACCTAACCAAACAGCACCTAAACCTTCATGAGTTGCTTGAAGTAAAATATTTTCATTACATGCTCCAAGATCCTGTTCGACCATTCTAACAATTTTGGCTTCATTTAAATTACCTACAGTGATGATTAAATGTGAAGCATTAGCTGCAGGTTTTGCAAACTGATGCATGGCAGAAATAGCTATCTTATCCTCCAGTTTTGAAACAACAATGAATTCCCAAGCCTGCTGATTACAAGCTGAAGGTGCTTGCATACCCGCTTTTAATAATTTGATAATTTTGTCCTTTTCAACCGGCTTATCTTTAAATTTTCGAATACTCTGTCTTTTAAAAATTACACTCATTTAATCACCTAATATGGCAATATTTGTTCTACTTTCAATGCTTTTTGAGGATACATTTTGTCATTTAAAAAAAATATTAAAAATCAATGAAACCTAATGTTCTTAAAAAGTCAAACAAAAATTACAGACAAAAAACCTCACAGTAAATTATACCATTAATAATATTTATAAATTTTTAAAAGGAATAAAATATAATCCATAAAACTTTCATAATATCAAAACACCTAAAATACTAAACAAAACCAAACATTTAAGTGTCACAAAGTATATAAAAATAAGATACGAGAAGTGTTTTGGTTTCGTGTTCTTAAATAGTTATTTATCTTCCCACATACTTATAATTAACTATTTTTAAAAATAAAAAACATGAAATAAGAATTTTTTTAGAAGCACTTAATAAAAAACTTAGAAAAAATTATTTATTGGACAGATTCAATCTAATTTTTTTCTTGTTTTGTAATGGATATCATTTCATCAATAGTTTTTCCTATACAAGATTCAAAGTGTTTTATGGATGAGTTATATCCTGCTCTTGTTGCATATGCCAAATTTCTTTCCAGGAAAATTGTTTAGTCTTTGATGACATATTTTTATTTTTCATATAGGATTATCCGTTTATTTTATGTAAGATCATTTGAAAAGTAAAATTGTGAATAAATATTGAAATATTCAACCACCGAATAACTCTTCAATCTCTTGGCGCACATATGGATAGTCATTACTATCAGTTAAAACATGTATCTGATCACTGTATATAATATTAAAATCCTCAGTTGGAATCATATACTTTCCATTTCTTATAACTGACACTACAATTGCATTTTTAGGGAAAGGAATATCTTTAATTTTAAAATTAATATAATTACAATCTAAAGGAACTATATATTCTGACAATACATGTTTTGAAGGTTTTTTAACCAATTCCTTATTTTTATTTAACAATAACCTATCATAAAGTGATTCATAAATTGGTTCGTTTCCAAGAAGTGTTGGAACAACATAAGCTATTAAGGAAACAAAAATCATAGCTACCAACGATTCCGTTGACCCTGACATCTCAGCTAAAAGAACTATTCCTGTAATTGGAGACCTGACAGTTGCTGCAAAAAATCCTGCCATTGAAATAATTATAAATCTATAAATTAAATCATGCTGCCATCCAAATGCCGGAACCACGACAGAGCCAAAAATAGCTCCAATATACGCTCCTAATACCAAAATTGGTAAAAATATACCTCCCGGAGCTCCAGATGAGAATGAAAACATTGAAAAGAGATATTTTAAAACCAATAATACCAATAATACACTTAGTGAAGGAATAGCTACATCCAATATATCCATCATAAAGTGTCCGCCATCGCTAATCTCCGGAATTAATAATGCTACAACACCGGAAAGCATGAATACCAATACAAATTTAAGCCATGATGGAATTTTAAGATTATTCAGCACATCACTTGATTTAATCAGTCCAATATTATAACCATAACCTAAAAGACCAATAATAACCCCTAAAATGATTAAAACCCAATATGAATCTAAAGGAATATCTAAAACTGGGAAATTAAGTATGGTGGATTGGCCAAAAATAATCTTTGATATGAAATCTGAAACAATGGCTGAAACTAATGCAATAAAAACTAGAGTTTTGTCAAATCCATGATTAATTTCTTCAAAAACGAATATCACCCCAGCTAAAGGTGCATTAAAAGCGGCTGTAATACCCACTGCAGAACCAACAAGAATTAATCTCAATTCATCTGTTTTTGATCCTTTAAAAATTTTTGCAATACCTTTTCCGGCCATACCTCCAATTTGAACTGATGGACCTTCAGGACCTAAAGACAGCCCGCCAATTGCAGTTAAAACTCCAGAGACAACTTTAGAAAATAATACTTTTGCCCAATTTGCTTCCATGTGTCCTTTTACCTCAGCATAAACTTGAGGTATTCCGCTTCCGGCTGAATCAGCTTCCCATTTAGTTAGCCAATCTATTAAAAGACCTAAAATTGCCAGAACTATGAAAAATAAGACAATGAAAAATATGTTTCCCTTTATTATGCTTAAATAACCTCTTAAAACACTTTCAGAACCTGCAAGCAACCATCTATATAAGCATACCATTAAACCTGCAAAAAAACCAACTAGAACACCTTGGACGGTTAATCTAAAAATATATTTTGGATTTTCACTTACAGACCTTAATGTTTTCTCAAGATTTTTCATTAGTCATACTTTATATCCCAAATAGTATAAATTAATTTCGAAACATTCCTCTTTCTTAAATTTAAAAACACGCATTCATTTTTAGTTGATAAATACCAACACATTTTAAAAAAACAATATGTCCATCAGAAGCGCATGGTGCAAGTGCTAATGGTTTTGCGATTGCATCATAACGTTCACATTCAGGTTTATCTTTTTCAGCCCGGTCCATAAAATATTGGTATATCCTTGCAAGACATTGTATACTTTTATCCCAGCATTTATCAAAGTTTAAATTATTTAAAAAGACAAAGGCCCTTAATTAATGGAGAAGTTAACATTAAGCATAACAATTTTACAATTGATAAACTATCATGAAAACAAGGCATTTCTAATTAGAACTTCGCCAAGTATTTCCGCACTTTGCACAACGGATAAAATTAGTTGGCGCTTCATCAGCAGATCTTGTTTGCACTGTCCACCAATAACCTTTTGTCCCCCCACATTTATAACATGTTATTTTTGTAGTTGGGAGTGCAACATTTTTATTGTCAGTCACAATGACTTTAAATTGAGGATTTTTATCTCCTTCAAATGTATATTGCTCTTCAATATCATTTTTAGTTAAATTTTTCCCATATCCACATTTACATTTGATTTTGCCTTTTTTAGGCATTAACATTGCACCACAATCAGGACAGAATTCCATATTAAAAAACACCATTAAAAAATTAATAAATATTACATTTAGAAAAACAAGTTTATAAAATAATCGGTTAAAAAAAGAAAAAAAGTTATATGTGGAAGGCTTAGCCCTCCACCATTATCAGCTTACCTGTAGCGGGGTCTTTATAAACTTTACCCATTTCAGTATAACCTTGACCAGAACTATTTGAAGTGTCTGGAGTCTCGTTTAATTGTTGACCTTGGTCTACTTCAGTCATTTGTTTCTGCATTTGTTCTTGAACATTATGGTCCGGATCAATCATAGCTTGCATGTTCCAACTTATGATAACAAAAACTAAAAAACCAACTGCAATAACCAGCATCGCATCTACAAGGTTAGATGTACCAGTCATCGGGTCTTCTTCGACACGTTTAGACCTACGTCTACTATGTTTTCTTACCATAAAACCACTATTCATTCATTTTATCTAATACTGTGTCAATTAAAGCATCTAAATCTGATAAGTATCTATCATACCATCCGGAACGGATTTTTCCAATAACGTAACATAATGCACCTGAACCAATACCTACAATAGTAGTGTTAAATGCAACTGTTAAGGATGATGCCAATGTATTAATATCTCCCGCACCTAATGCTGCAAGACCAGGACCCATTGGAATTAAAGTACCCATTAACCCTAATGTTGGTCCAATACGAGTAATAATATCAGTATTTTGTAAAGTATTCATAGTTTTTTCTTCTTCAAACTCGAATAATTTACGTGCTAAAGCTTCTCTGGAAGTATCACCAAGTTCACTTGAAGAAGCTATTTCAAGTAAAACTTTTTTTTGTGATTTAGGAATTTTAGCATTTGAAATTACATTTTTTAATGATTCAATAGAATCTGTAGCATTAATATCATATATTAAATCTCTTATGGTTCCAATTGGAACTTTACGTCTTGATGTATATTCTGCAATAGCCCCACCTAATGTAATAATGGAAATGATAACAATAACAATTAAAATAATCAAAACTGGTATTGTCAAACTCTGGGATATCACATCAAGAGAACCTGTTAAAAACTCTCCACCCGGTATATTTAAAGCCATATTTTTCACCTATTCTAAAATACTTTTACCTCTTTTAGTTAAAACCATACCGCAAAATAGTAAAATAGCAAATGCTATGACTATCATGAGTAAGTCTTGAGGAGAACTCATTGTAATTGGACTTGTTGTTTTTGATAATGCTCCCGCAATATTTGGTATAACAATTGCTGAAAGTAAGAAATATGCACCAAGCAATAACATGAAATTACCTAAAACAATAGGATAAGGCCTGTTAATAACTTTAACAATAGTATTTGATGCAAAATAAGTTACAATCATCACAGCAACAAGTGCTCCAGCAGCATACCAACTTAAATTAAGAGAACTAACCCCAATTGTTGGTGCAACAATTAAAACACTTGCAATAATTGAACCAAAACAACAAGGACAAGGAGCAATAATAGCTAAAGAAGTTGCAGTTGAAGTATTTTTATCATGTATTTTCCACTCTCTTATTGTGAATAATCCTGCAATAATCATTATTGATGCCATCATAATGTAAAATATTGTATTATAACTGTAGATTGCTTGAACTAACTGTTCAGAGTAAAGTGAAGCAATAGCAGAAATAAGCACAACACCTCCACCATAAGCAATGCAAATTACGGTAAATAATTTTTTAGGCAAATTAGCCAATCCTGAAGCGAGTCCTATCTTAATTCCAAAAACTAAAACAGACGCAAAGATTCCAACCTGCCATAAAACACTCATCATATCCATAGTAAATTCTCCATAATAAATTAAAATTAATTAATTACAATTTAATATTAATCAATAAAATATATAAAATTTTATCAAACTGCGATATGTCAAGAACATATCATCAATATTATATTAAATATAACATTATTAAAAGTTTTTGAAAAAACAACACGAAAAACCAAATTAACAAAATGAAAAAATGTATTAACGTTAAGGATAACTGAAAGTTTTAATGTTAGAAAAACAAAATAGATTATTATATTAAAAATTAAATGAGGCAAACAATGTTTTGGAATGAAGAAATCGAAACTATGTCAAGACAGGATCTTGAAGAATTACAATTAAAAAAACTTAAAGCGACTGTAAAAAGAGCATTTGAAAAAATACCATACTATAACAAGAAATACAGTGAAGCAGAAGTTTATCCTGAAGATATTCAAACTTTAAAAGATATTGAAAAAATACCATTTATAACAAAAGATGATTTAAGGGAAAGTTATCCATTTGGACTTTTTGCAGTAGACATGAGTGAAATTAAAGAACTACATTCCTCTTCAGGTACAACCGGCAAACCTGTAGTTTCAGGCTACACAGAAAAAGATTTAGATACCTGGGCTGAAACCATTGCTCGCGGACTTACCATGATGGGCATTGGTGAAAATGATATTTTACAAAATACTCACGGATATGGAATGTTTACCGGAGGTTTTGGAGTTCACTACGGTTCACACAAGGTCGGAGCAGCAATTATTCCAATTTCAACAGGACAAACTCGCAGACAAAATGAAATTATGAGCGATTTTGGAACAACAGGTTTAATTTTTACACCATCCTATGGAATCCACCTTGCTGAAGTTGCCCTTGAAGATGGAATTGACCCAAAAGAACTAGGCATTAAAGCTATTGGATTTGGAGCTGAAGGATGGACTGAAGAGATAAGGCAAAGAGTAGAAGAACTCTTCGGTGCAAAAGCATACAACATCTATGGTTTAACTGAACTCATGGGACCTGGCGTTGGAGTAGAATGCAGTCAACAAGAAGGTTTACATGTTGCGGAAGATATTTACTATCCAGAAATTATTGATCCCAACACTGAAAAAGTTTTAGGAGAAAATCAACCTGGAGAATTAGTTTTAACTAATCTTGAACGTGAAGGAATGCCTGTTATTAGATTTAGAACTAAAGATTTAACTAAAATTACTTATGAAAAATGTGGATGTGGAAGAACACATGGAAGAATAAATAGAATTACCGGCAGATCTGACGATATGATTAAAGTTAAAGGAGTAGCTATTTTCCCATCACAAATTGAAAAAGCATTGCTTAAAGTTGGTGATGCAGAGCCTCATTATATGATTATAGTTACAAGACCTGAAACCTTAGATGAAATCGAAGTTAAAGTAGAAGCATCAAAAGATATTTTCTTTGATGGTGTTAAAGAAATGATGGCAATTCAAACAAAAATCGCTAAATCGATAGAAAATGAAACAGGAATCAGAATGAAAATAACATTAGTAGAACCAAAAACCTTACCAAGATTTGAAGGTAAAGCAAAAAGAGTAATTGATAAAAGAAACTTGCATTAGGTGATAATATGAAAATCAAACAATTATCAATATTTTTACAAAATAAAATGGGAAGTTTATCAAAACCTTTAGAAGTGTTAACTGTTGCAAATGTTAATATTAGAGCAATGTGCATGGCAGATACTTCTGAATTTGGAATTTTAAGACTTGTTGTTGACAATCCAGAAAAAGGTAAACAAGCTCTTGAAGAAAATAACTTTTTAGTTAAAATAACTGAAATCATTGGAGTTGAAATGAATGATGCACCAGGAGGTTTAGCTAGCATCCTGGAAATTATTAAAGAAAATTCAATTGATTTAGAATACCTTTATGCATTTTCACATGATAAATCCAATAAGGCCATTTTATTATTACATGCTGATAATATTGATAAATTAATTTCCATTTTAACGGAAAATAACATTAAAATCGTACCGGCTCAAGAAGTTTATAAATTATAAGCTTCATACCTCTTCTTTTTTTAAAATTCCTTATTCTTTTAAAAAATATTGAAAAACAAACCCCTTTAGACTTCATTTAAAATACTTGGATTGTTTTGTAAATATTATTATAGTGCATCATTGAGTAGATTCTTTGTTTTAAAGTTTTGTACTTCCATAATAGTTTATTTTGTCGAATATCCTTTATTAGAGATATTACGCTTTTCATCCATTCTTCGTATATGCCCTCAAAAAGATTGTTGCGATATTAGAGGATTTGAAATATAAGCTCATTAAGACATATATAAATCTAAAAAAATGGAATTTAACATATCTCTTGATTCCAATTTTATAGATTAATTTTGTTTATTTCCAAGTAATTTATCTGGTTTTTGATTATAACCAATTGTTTTTCCTGTATTTTTCGCTATTTTTTTAGCTCCAACAGCAAGTTTATCGACCATATTATTTAATTTATTATTAGAATGACCTTTTACTTTTTTAAAAGTCAAATTAGAACCAATATCTGCCATTAAATCCCAAATTTCTTTAATAATCTCTAAATTTTTAATAGGTTTATTATCAGATTTCGTCCAACCCTTTTTCTGCCAGTTTACAGCCCATTTTGTAAAAATATCTATACAATATGAAGAATCAGAATAAATTTCGACCAAATCACCATAATTAGAATTATCTAAAAAATCTCTCATTGAAGCATAAATTGCATATAATTCCATTTCATTGTTAGTAGTTAATGGACAACCCCCAGATTGTCTTGATACTTCTTTACCATTTTTTAGTAAAATAAATGCCCAACCACCAGCTTCACGAAGATATTTGCCATTTTTATTCTTCATTGTTGCAGCACCATCAGTATAATAAGCATAACAATCCATAAACGGTTCTCCTTAAAATAAAAAAAGTTTAGAAATGTTATTTTTCAATAACAAATCCATGATTTTGAGCTTTAGTGACAAATACAGTACCATTATCCCCGATGATTTCTCTGGTCTTTTCTACAATGAATTCATTTGATTCATCAAAAATAGTATATAAAACCGGACCAAATGAGCTAATTCCTACACCGTATGCGCCGGCATCTTCAATAGCTTTCATTGTAGGCAAGTAACTATCATCAAGAGAATGTTCCAATTTATTAAAACCTACATTTTGAAGTTGACTTATAGACCAACCAAAGTTTTTAATATCTTTTTCGATCATAAATGGAACAAGATTCATTAAAATTAAGTGAGATACTTGTTCTACTTCCTCTTTTGGAAGAGGGCAATAAGTTTGGAAAACATCTACTTCATCATCCCCTTCCATATGTTTTTCAATTTCAGGAATAGCTATTAAAATGTTCCATTCTTCAGGAAAGTCATATCTTGCAATTAAAGTTGCTGGTTTTGCTTCAGATGCACCAGATGGTAAAAACAATGGTTTTTCTTCTTTACTGTGCCCACCATCTAGAATAAATCCTCCTAAATCATGAGTATAAGTACCAATACCAGAGGTTCCTCCTCTTCCAACAATACTGCTTAATTCACGACTTTCTACTTCAATACCCATAGTTTCAGTAATCAAATGAGCAGCTGAAATAGAAATTTGGGTTCCACTTCCAAAACCAGAATGTGGAGGATATGTTTGATGTACGATAAAATGGAATCCAGAATCGATATTGAAATAATCCATAGCCGCTTTAGCCGCTTCAGGGATTTTTATTCTACATTCTTCGATTGCTTCTTCATCTGTAACCTCATCTGAAAATTCAAGTGTTACACCGCTTTCTGTTTTTTGAATTTCTAAGATGAATTGCGGCTCTTGTAAAGCAAGCCCAATACCACCATCGACTCTTCTATATGACCCATTCATATCAATAAGGGACATATGTATTCTTGAAGGTGCTTTAATTATCATTTTTTCACTTCCTCAATTAATAATGTCTTTTTTAATATTTGTATTTGAATTTATATATACTTTTTAAATATTTCAATTGAACTTTAAGAAAAATAAAAAATATTTTATACTACTTATGAGAAATTAGAATTATGAATATTGAAGATAATATTCCTAAAAATTTAAACGACATTGATGTAGTGATTTTAGTGGCTTATATAACCTTAATTATGCCATTAATTCTTGCATTAATTATTTCAATTTAAACAAGGAGAATTAAATATTCTCCCATTTTATTTTTTTAAATCCACAATTTTAAATTTTAGACTATCCTGATTATTTTTAGCTATTTTTAAAAACAATTAAAAGAAATATTTCAAGTTCGTTAATACACAGGAACTAACTAAAAACTCCGGTTTCAATTGGAGTTTATTTTAAGATTTGAATCTGGGTCATTTATACTTAATTACATCATTTTTTCCAGGATTCTTTAAGCTTTTCTTCGAGTGTTTTCAAGCTTTTTTGTAAATTTTTTTTTCAGGATTTTTCTTCTGGATTGTTTTAAGAGGTTTTTTTTACTTAAAGCTCTCAATTTATCTTTGGTCTCCATCATTTTTTCAAAGGATTTTTTTTATTGATTTTCTCTTACTGTCTTTTTTTTGGAATTTTTCTTTGTTTGTTAATATGATTCAGGAACACTAATTTTTCCAGATTCATCGCCCAATTCCAAATCTTCTTCTTGATCCAATTTATAATACTTTTCTTCCAAGTGTTCTTTCCATGATTATTTTTAATTGTTGTTCATTGGTTATTATTTTTTAAAGATGTTTTTACTTTAGTTCCATCTAAAACTCTAAATGGCGGATTTTTTTTCTTTTGCAGGGTGTCCGCCAAAAATCTAAAATTAATTTTTGAAACTGATTAAAACTACTTTAATTCAAAAACAAAGAAAAATTTGCATCAAAAAAATTACTTTTGGCGAACACCCTGCAAATCTTTAAAAGTTGTTTTAAAAGCTTCATCAATTAAATCAGGTATAATCCAATTTGAATCTTATAAAATTGTCCCTATAAACTGGCTTTTGCATGCCTGCTAAAGTACATATAAGCAATATTCAGTTCTTGTTCTTCTCTCAATTAGGAGAAGACAATTCACCATCAAAAACACTCATTAAAATCAATCCTAAGCAATATTTCACGAGGATAAGCAGGTTCACCAGGCTTATCACGAAACTCCTTGTTAGCTTCGGAACAATCAATTTGATCAACCAGACTTTTAATAAAATAACACGGATGACCTTCAGGAATCAAATTACTCAAGTCCATAGGCACCAACATAGTCTGATTAATAGTATCATCTTTTAAAACCATAAATAAAACAACCATAAATATTAATATTTATAATAAAAGATTGTACTTCATAGTATATAAAATTAAAGGAAAAAAATAAGCGAAAAAAAAATTTTAAAAATTAATGAGAGTCATGTCCCATCCTGTCAAGAAAAGAAAAAAAAATAGTATAATAATTGTCCGAAAAAAAAACCATTTTTCCAAAGATTAATTATCAACTATGATCACGAAAATGATGACCTATATCTTCCCCCTCCCCAATTGGTCAACCACTATAGAAAAAAAAGCGAATACCAATACAAAAACAAAACAAGAATCACACATTGGATCCAAGAATGCAAAAACTGCCCAGTACAAGAATATTGCAGTAAAAACACAACGATACAGAATAATCAGCGACTATGGAAAACATTTCCCAAAAAAAAATAAAAATGCAAAGAAAAATAGAAAACCACAGAAGCCCAAAAAAATCTACAAAAATACGCTCAAAAAAACAGCAGAAACTACCATTTGCAAACATGAAACAAAACATGCACCTAACAGAATTCACAACAACAGGCTTAAAAAAAGTAAATACAGAGTTTAAACTATACACAATAGGACACAACTTAAAAAAAGAATATACAACAAAATAAACAATAGAAACAACTGAAAAATAAAATTATTGCAAAAAATTTTTAAAATAAAAAATTCTATGAAAAATTAAAAAATTTCATGTCCCATCCTGCTATTGTTTATTGTGGATGTTAATATGAAATCTGTTTGTGTATCTGCTATACATGATAAATCTGATTAATTCCTTTTTTAATATATTGAGATGAGGATTATTTAATTCTTTTAGTTGTTTTTCAGTGTATCCAATTATTATGGTGCATCGCAGATGCTAGTATCACCTGCCAGTATTGAATATCCTTTATAAAGACTGGATCTATCTGTATCATTGTAAATTCCATCAATAAAGTCTTCATTCATATCTAACATAGCAAATATGATTAAGCAATTTTCTTCTTTGAGAAATATCGGATTTAGTTAAAGTCATATTTTTATCCTTCTTATCACTTCTAATAAAAATTTATAGCCTCTACAACAGTTGTTCAACCACAATCATAGAAAAGAATACTTAATCATACTTCCTAAAGTAGTTTTTCGAATACGAACAAAATGCACTTTTCCATCATCATATTTTATATATTTTCGATTTTTCATATTTATCCTAATTATATTTCCCAAGTTTCATCACAAAATATTCCCTGAAATATTTAATCATCAAAAACAACCCCCCCCCAATCAAAAAAATCCAATCATAAAATCATAAATAACTATAATATAATAAAAATATAATTTACTAATATTTAATATTAACTATTAATAATACTTAAAATTAAACATAAAATAATTTAAACAAATATAAAAACTATTAAAATAAACACGTCCAATTACAAGCAAATTAAAGGAATTTAAAACAAAAAAAATAATCAAAAAATGAAAAATCAATAAAAAAAATCAAAAACCCATAAAACAAAGTAAAAAATAAAAAATAAATCATATAAACTAATACAATATCAAATAAAAGATTTAAATAAGAAAAATAAGAAAATAAAATAATATAATTAAAAATTAAAAAATAAAAATTTCCTAAATTAACTGGATTGTAATATTAGAAACATTTATGTATTTAGTTGTTTATAAACCTATTTAATTATATTTTTTAAATTTTATTTTAATAAAATATAATTGAAAATAATTATTTAAATCAGGAGTTAATTATGAAAAATTCTAAATTGATTTATTGTTTAGCATTTATGTTAATGCTTATAAGTATTGGTGGAGTCTCTGCTATTGATGATGGTGATGTTGCTATTTCCGATGTAGGTTCTTCCGATGATGTTTTAAATGATCAAACAATTGCTGCAAGTGAGCAATCTTTTGAAAATGATGCGCTTGCTTCTGGTGATCGTGATAATACTGCTCAAACTTGGGTAATTGATAATGATAATTATGCTAATTATTTCGTTGCTGATAATGAAAGTGAAGATGATATAGCTGGAACAATCAGAGATGATGCCCCTATTAAAGATGGAGATATTTTAAAATTATCTAACTTAGAAGGTAAAGTATTTAATATTAATAAATCTTTAACCATTACTTCTAACTCTTCTGCTGATGTTCTTCATAATTGTATGATTAAATTATACAAAGGTGCAGATAATAGTATTATTTATGGTTTGAATATAACTGTAGATACAGATGCTAAGAATTATACTGGTGCAGATAATTTGCCATTATGGCCAATTTTAGCAATTCAAGTTTCTAATATTACAATTAAAGATAATTATATACGCAATAATGCAACTAATTCACATGCTTTAGGTTTAGGTGATGTATTTCATTCCACTATATATAATAATACATTGATTTCTGGATCACATCCATTTTATCTTTTAGGTTGTGATAATTTAATTAGTCATAATTATATCAATGCAGGAACAGTTCCCGGAGTTAATGGTATTCCCTATGTATTTTACATTACTCGTATATTAGGACATTCTATGGCAACATGGTATAGAAATCCTCAAAATGGAACCATAAGTAATAATATTATTGAATATAATACTATTGATGGTTCTGGTTCTGGATGGTTAGTTTATGGTAATGGATTAAGTGCAACTAGTACTTCTAACAATACATTTAGATATAATAATATTATTAATGGTAATATAGCATTCCAAGTTCAAAATGCTATAAATTATAAAGTATATGGCAATAATATAACCAACGTTTCTAATGGTATTAATGCAATTCAAAACACTATAGATTGGGAAGTATATAATAACTATATTAATGCTAAATTTATTGGAATTATAGTAGATTTTGAAGATAAAGTTTATAATAATACTATCATTGTAAATAGTTCATCTACTGCTACAGGTATTCAATTTAACAATGCTAAAGTCAACGGTACTTTTATCTCCAATAACAATATTACCTTAATCGGCGTTGATTCTAAGGGTATTGATATGTCTGCTGCTAAGGATATTAATGGCATTACAATTGAAGGTAATAATATTAATGTTTTAGCTATAAAAGGCTCTTCAATAGGTATTTTTGGAGGTAAAGATGCTCAAAATAATAAAATGACATACAATAATTTGAAAATTACTAATAATAATATTAATGTTAAATCTGAAAATATATCTGCTAATACAGTAGGTATTGAATTGCATCCTGTTAACAACTCTGTCATATCCAATAATATAATTGATGCTAAAAATGGATTAGGAATTTATGCTTATTCTGGTACTTCAAATTCTGGTAAAACACCACTTACAAATTTAACTATAAGTTCCAACAAGATTAATGGAAGATTTGGTATTAAAATTGGTAATTCATATAAAAATACTAAATCGAACAATATAACTGGAGTTAGTATTTTTGATAATATTATCAATTCTACTGCAGTTGCTATTGATATTTCATCAATTGATAAAATTTCAAATACTAGTATTTTAAAAAATGATATTATTGTTAATGCTATAAATGATTCTAATGCTTATGCCATATTCTCAAAAACAGTGCAAAATTTAATTATTAATGAAAATACTATTAAATTCACTGCTAATACTAATGGTACAGTTACTCAATATGCTATAAGTTTATCTGAAATTGAAAATCTTATCTTTAAGGACAATAAACTTGATGCAAATCTCAAATCTTTACTTGTTCACTATGACCCTATTACTTTGGCATCTAATTACACTAATTTAGGTTTGTATCTTGTAGATTCTAATAATATTGTAATTAAAGGTAATAAATTTAATGTTGTTGATACTGTACAAGGCGAGGGTTCTGATAATCTTTGTAATATTTATTTAAAAGATAATACTAATGTTTCATTTAATAGCAATGATGTTTCTATTTTAGCTTCTGCTAATGCTTATGTTATGAAAGTTGAAGGATATAAAGGTCATTTTAATTTAATGATTAATAATAAAATAACTGGCCGTTCTAATTCTATTTATGGTATAGGACTTTATGGTTGTAAAGATGTAACTCTTTTAACTAATAAAATTAATCTTGAAGGTAATTATACAATTGGTATTGCAACTAGTTCTGATTTAACTGAAATTATATGTAACGAAATTGTTACTAAAGGTTTAGCTCTTGGTAATGCTACATCTGGAGAGGAATTTATTTCTGATAACATAGGAATATATGCTAATGCTCATGCTAACAGAGTTTTTATTTCATGTAATAATATTGATTCTTCTAAATATGGTATTTTATCTGATTCTAAAGAAGCAAATATTATTGAAAATGTAATTAATATTGTTGGTATTCCAGGCAAAGACGCTATTGGCGTTAAAACTTCCACTAAAACCAATTTTATCGGTAATACCATTGTTGCTAAATGTAAACAAAATTGTTGTGAACTTGGCTTACCAATCAACACTATTACAGGTATTCTAGCTACTAATAATGCTAAAATCATTGCATTTAATAATAAAATCAATACTAATGGTAATTATACTATTAATTTAACTGAATCTTGTAAAGAGGGATTTTCTCAAAATACTATTTATAATAATAATTTAATTGCTAATAAATTAGTTGGTGATGATAGTGTCACATTTGATAAAGGATGTGAAGCTAATAACCTTATCTCTAATAATACCCCACTCATTGTTGTGATTACTGCAAGTAATGTTGTTAAAACTTATGGAAATGCTAATAAATTAGTTGCTACTATTAAAGACAATAAAGGCAATGCTATTGTAAATCAAAAGGTAACTATTACTATTGGCAAATCTACTTACACTGTAACTACAAATAATAATGGAATAATTTCTTTAGCTATTAAACAAGCTGTAGGCACTTATACAGCTTATATTAAAGTTAGTGGAGAAAAATATGTTACTGCAACTAAAAAAGTTTCTATTAAAGTAAATAAAGTTTATACTTCTGTGAAAGCTAATAAAGTTGCTGCAAAAGTTAAAAAAGCTAAATACTTCCAAGTTTTTATTAAAAATAAAGTAACTAAGAAGGTTATTAGTAAATTATCTATTATTATTAAAGTTTCTAATGGTAAAAAATACAAAACTTACAAAGTAAAAACTAATAGTAAAGGAATAGCTAAAATTAGCACTAAAGGTCTTACAAAAGGTGCCCATAAAGTAATTATTTCTTCTGCTAATAAAAATTACCATGTAAGTAAAATTGGAAAGCTTATAGTGATCAAAAAATAATTTAATTTGGGAGGATATTATAATCAACTAATTTTTATTCTTTATTTTTCCCATTTTTATTTTTTTATTAGGTTTAACAAATCTCATCTATTCTGCTAAATCCATAATTTATTGCCATATAAAGGATTAATTTGTTTAAATATTTTAATTTTGTGTTTGAACTTTTAAAAAAGAATTTTTTGATTGTATTGTAAATATGATAGCATTATAAGTTAAAAATTTAGTCATTTTATCAAAAACTTATAAAATTTAATTATCTTAATAAAATGTCTTTTTAAGTAAGTTTTTATAATATAAATAGTTAATAATTTTTATTGATTTTAGAGAGATATTTTCTATGTATTCTTGTGATTATAGTAACTCATCCATATTATAGTATATTACGAAAATTTTATCCCTAATGAGTGACAAATATTTAATCATGGAAATTATAGATAAACTCGAAGAACAAGGAATCGCAGAACTTGATAAATATTTAAAAGAATATAGGCAAGCACACAATATTTATATGAGATTATTAGCAGTTAGAATGGTTAAATTGGGTGAAACTAGAACTACAGTTGGGGAATTCATTCGTAAGGATAGAAAAACAGTAGGAAATTGGGTTAAAGATTATGATGAATATGGAATCGAAGGTTTAATACCAGATTACTCAAATTGCGGTACAAAATCCAAATTAACTAATGATCAGTTAATTGAATTAAAAATACTCTTAAGTGATCCCGATAAACATTACACCATTATTGGTGCACAAGAACTAATTAAAGAGAGATTTGGAGTCAAATATTCTTATAAACAAGTTTGGGAAATTACAAGAAAGAAATTAGGGTTTAATTATTGTAAACCGTTCCTTATTTACAATGAAGCTCCAGCAGATGCCGAAGAAATACTTTTAAAAAAATGTTCGTAATTGATTTTGAAATTGAAGATGTTATTGTCCTTGATGAATCTAGATGTCAAAATACAACTAACACAACCAGGAGATTATGTAATCCGACAATTAATGGTGTTAAAGATAAAAATAGGTTTAAAAAAAGTGGTGAGCGATATGGGGTTAATGGAGTTGGTTTTCAAGGAATTAATTGTGAATCTGCAATATTTTTCAACCCAAAAAAAATAATGCTAATAATTTTGTGTTAACTATCTGTAAATATTTAATTTCCAGAACAGAAAATCCAAAAGCACTAAAAATAATCTCTGAGATCATATCAAGTTCAAAATTAGAAATTGATAATGTAAAAATTGAATTATTGGAAAAATGCATGGATGAAAAAGAATACAAACAAATGTTTGATGATGAGCAAAAGATTATCCCAAAAAAAAATTCAAATCCAAATGCAAAAAATACCATATTAACTACTACAAAATCAATCAAATAATAAAAAAACACCTGCAAAAGATGTTAAACAACAAAAAATTAAGTTTACTCATGAAAGAAGAAAAACCATTGAATATTTTTTTTAGATAATGCAAAGATCCACAAAGCGAAAATTGTTGAAGAAGCATGTGAAATTTTATCAGTAAAACCTTGTTTATTTACCTCCATATTGTCCGTTTTTAAACCCTATAGAAGACATATGGAAAGATATAAAGAGAGAAATATATAACACCGATCATAAATCATTGGATGAATTAATTAAACTTTTTGAGTCAAAATTTTATGAAAAAATAGATAAGATTTCATATTTTGAAAATTGGGTGATGAAATTCTTTGGGGTAAACATTTCGTAAAATACTATAATTAAAAGTTAATTCAAGCAAATTAAATAGGATATTCTTTTTAAACAATTAGAAGAATTATTTAAACAAAAATAGATATTAACTTGGCATGATTTTTATAAGATTAAATTTTAAAAAAAGAGGGCGACTCAAAATTAATTATTTTTTTAAAATTTTTTGGCATTAATTTTATTATTTTCAGGTATTTTGTTTGTTTTGTTGGGGGGTATGAGTTCTTTTTGTATTGTTTCGTTGTATATTCTTTTTAAATTGTGTGATATTGCGAGTAATTTTGCTTCTGTTTGTGTTCTTTTTAGTCCAGTTGTGTTGAATTCTGTTACTTTTAGATTTTGTTTTATATTTCCAAATGGCTATTCTGCTGTTTTTGATCGTTTTTTATAGATTTCTTGTGCCTATGGTGTTTCCATTTTTCTGAGCATTTTTATTTTATTTGGATTTTCATAATCTGTTATTACTCTTGAATAATTATTTCCACAACATTCTTGGTGTTTTTTGCATGTTTTTGCAGTTTTTTGTCCAGTATGCGATTCGTGTGTTCTTTTTGTAGCTTTTTTTTGGTTTTCTAGTATTTGACCCATTGGGCAGATATAGGTGTTTTTTTTCATGATCGAAGATAAATTTGTCTTTTTTGAATGGTTTATCTTTTTTGTTGATTTTTTTGAGTTTTTTTGAGAGTTTTCTGGTGGATATGTTATCCATCAAGATGATTTTCTGATAGATAGTTTATGTTTTCGTTTGTTGAGTAGTCGTTGTTGGGTGAAATTTGTGTATTTGGTGTTAAATTACCAAATGTTTCTTTTATTTGTTCTATTTGTGGAATTAGTTCGAATACGTCTGTTGGATTTTGTGTTAGTGATGATGAGACTATTATTCCTTTGTATTCGTCTATTCCGATTTGTAAATTGTAATTGAATTCCCATTTGCTTTTTTTGTTTAGCATTCATCGTGATTCGGGGTCTTTTATGCTGATTGCATCGTTTTTTTGTCTTTTTTAGTTCTGAATCGATTTTTTCGACTTTCTGCAAAACTTTTTTGGCAGATTTTTTTATCTTTTTTTGCTTGGTCAAGGAGCTTTTTACTGCTTCTTCGTAGTTTGAATTCGTTTCTATTTCCTTTTGTGGTTTTGGTTACTTTTTTGTAGATTTCTTCAAAGGATTTTTTTGTCAATTAATTCTTTTGGTACAGAATTTCCTGATTCGTCTCCGAGAAGTTCATCTTCTTCTTCATCGAGTTCAATACTCTTTTTTAAGATGTCTTTAAGTAAATCTATTTGTTCTTGATTGGTTAAATTATTTATGGATGCTTTGGCTTTGATTTTTATTCCATCTATTGCTATGTGTTTGAGTTTTACTAAATCTAGATGATCTTTTGGAATCAAATCTTTCAAGTCCAAAGGAACCAATAATTGCTGATCAATTTTATCCTCTCTCAAAACCATAAGAAACACAACCAAAAAGTTAATTAACTCTAATAATAAATTGTACTTCCTAATATATAAAATTAAAAGATAATAAAATAAGAAAAAAATTTAAACACAAAAATTATGAGTCAGCCTCAAAAATAAAGAAAAGAATAGATAATAAATAATAATCAAATATTAAATATCTTTTCTACCTCTATAACATCCATAAATTAACAATATGGCTAAAACAATAATCAAAATAGCAAATAGATTCATATTAGAATTAATTGAAGTAGCTGGTTTTTTTTCGGATAAATCATAAGCAATTGATCGAGAAAGTTCTTCAGAACTTATTTCCTTAGCAGAATCAGTAGTTGGTTGAGAACTAACTTCAATACTTTGATCTTTATCAAGCTCATGAGATTTACCAACATCTGAAGAACTATTAGTAATAGAACTATTAGAATTTAATGTTCCAACAGAAGAAATAAAAGAACCATCAGAACTTCCATCACTAGAACCATTTATATTATCAATAATATCAGTTATATCATTAATAATATCAGTTATATCATCAACAATGTCATTAATCATCTCTTCTATATGCTTTGGTTCAGTATTACCAGAATCAATAGGGTCGGAGTCATCATCTAAATTAACATTATTCTCAGTAGCATTACGATAATAAATAAAATCATCCTTAGTTCTTTTATGAAGGTCTACAAGATTCTCAACAGAAGAATTATTTACACTACCATCATCATTTACCGGAGTATTATCATAAATAACATTATTCAAATAATATTCAATTTGACCTCTTTGTTTAATAATTTTATGTAGATTATTCGAAATAGTGAATTTATTATTTATAGCATTAATCTTACCATATTTTGTATAGATAGAACTTTCATCTTTATAAATAGAATTAATAACAAAATCATTATTTGTTATCTTCATATCCCCATAAATTGAGTAAATATCTCCACCACCCTCAGAAGTAACATGATTGCCTATGAAAGTATTAGAATCAATTGTTAAATCTTCCCTACATAAAAGACCAATAGCTCCTGCAACAACACCAGTGTTATTGACAAATGTATTGCCTTTAATAAGAGTGTTACGAGAACCTATATCAACAGCACCATGATATCCATGATTATTCTCAAAATAATTATCTAAAATATTTAAATCCCTACCTGCATAAGTTTGAATAGCATTTTGTCTTTGATTAGTGAATTTATTATTTGAAATTTTAGCTCCACCAGAACAATATAAATAAATACCCATATCATTACCATTAAACTTATTATTTGAGATTTTAATATTAGTATTTCCTGCATCTGATCCTCCTTTAAAAGTAGGATTATAAATATAAATAGCAGCATTATTAAAAGAATATACACTACCACTTGTATCATAATTATTAAGAAAAGTATTATTTTCAAAAGTTACATTACAAGCATTAGCATATACAGTTCCCTGAGCTTGATTTTTAGAATCATTATTATTTAAGAAAGTATTACCAATATAAAGATTATTTTCACCATTATCATATATTGAAGAACCCATAAACATTGCTTTATTATTATCAAAAGTGTTATTTTCAAATATAGCATAATTAGCATCATTTTTCACAACACCATTAGCAGAACTACAATTTGTGAAAGTATTATTTAAAAGATAAAAACTTTTACCTGAAGCAATACTAATAGCACCACCATAACATCTATTACCATAGATATTAATTTGATTGCTAGAATATCTACAATGAGCAGTATCCTTATCAAAATGACAATTTTCTACTTTAGCACCTGCAACAGTATAAATAGCACCACCTTCAGCAATATTTAAACAAACTTCACCAGAACCAGCATCAGTTCTAACTTCAACATAATTACCTATAAAGTCACAACCATAGACATAAAATCCTTTTCCATAATTAGAAATAGCACCACCATAAATTGGATCATTTTTAACTTTACTAGTTTCTTTCGCATAATTACCCTCAAATAGAGAACAAGAAACAGTGAAATTATTACCAAAATTAGAAATAGCACCACCAGAAACTCCAGTAGTTTTACTCTTAGCACAATTCTTTTTAAAAATAGAATTATTAACTAAACTATTATCAGCTGAGCAGTATATAGTTCCTCCGTATGCTATTGCTCTATTATAATAGAATCTAGAATTGTTTAATATTAATTTGCCTTTAGAATAAATGGCTCCTCCATTATTAGCAGTACAATAGTTAAATTCACATCTTTGAATAATTAAAATACCTTCTGAATATATAGCCCCACCATTAGAATTATCTAAATTAGAAACATCAGCATATGAAAAAGATAAATTACTAACAGAAAAAGTACATCCTTCTAAAACATTAAAAATCCTATTTTTAGAACCACCATTAATATATGAAAGACCAAAAGAAGTAATTGATAAATTTTTATCTATAAATAAATTACAATTTTTTTCACCAGAAAAAGAACCATTCAAGCATATTACATAACCATTTTCAGATTTGTTAATTGCTTGAGATAAACTTGCATAAGGAGAATCTATAGAACCATTACCACTTTCATCATTACCATAATTTGAGACATACACAATATTATCATTTACAGAAACAACATCTTCCAACGTATCAGAAGATAAAGAGGAATCATCTAAAACTGCTTCATTGACAATATCAATAGAGGCAGAAACCATATTTAATGATCCAATAAGTACAAAAACAACTAAAAGAATCAATGAAAACTTAAAAGATTTTTCCATTATTAATCACCAAAATTTTAATACAATATAAAGTATACTTAATAATTCATAAATCACATTTATTAAAATAATATATTTTAAGTATAATATAATAGTTTCTAAAAAAATAGAACTCTTTTAAAAAGTTAATTGAATTGAATCAAACTGAAATTTTGGATGTTACATTTTTTTCTTTATTATCAATTTAAAGTCAACCCAGTTAATTTAAGAAATTTATTTTTTAATTTTTAATTATAGTATTTTATTTTCTTATTTTTCTTATTTAAATCTTTTATTTGATATTGTATTGGTTTATATGATTTATTTTTTATTTTTTTACTTGTTTTATGGGTTTTTGATTTTTTTATTGATTTTTCATTTTTGATTATTTTTTTTGTTTTAAATTCCTTTAATTTGCTTGTAATTGGATGTGTTTATTTTAATAGTTTTTATATTTGTTTAAATTATTTTATGTTTAATTTTAAGTATTATTAATAGTTAATATTAAATATTAGTAAATTATATTTTTATATGGTTATTTAGAATTTTATGATTGGATTTTTTTGATTTAGGGGGATTGTTTTTGATGATAAATTTCAGGGAATATTTTGTGATGAAACTTGGGAAATAAATTAGGATAAATATGAAAATCGAAAATATATAATTAATGATGGAAAAGCACATTTTGTTCGTAATCCAACCCAGTTAATTTAAGAAATAATTTGAAAAATATTTTTTTTTATTCACATCTTCTTTGTGTTGGTGGGAATTTGTTAGTTGGATCTTATGATTAGTCTATCAGGATTTCGGTTATTTTCTCTATTTTTTTTCTACTAAATATTGATTGTGTGGTGTTTAATATTCTTTTTACGGTGTTTCTTCTTTCTTGATAATCGTCAGATTAGTAAGTCAGGCATGTCTAATTTGATTAATCCGAATAGTAGATTGAGATTGGTTTTGTATTTGTGTTTTAAGTTTTTGTTTTTTTTGTTTTTCTTGTATTTTTTTTTTGGTCCGCGTCGATTTTCATGGCCATTAAGTAATTAAACATTGAATATGTTGGGGTAGAAGTCTCTTGTTGTATGATTTGTTCTGAGTATCCGCTGAAGTTTTCTTATGTGGATTATGTTTTTTAATCTGTCAAAATTGGTTTTCTATTTTCCATCTTTTGTTGTATAGTTCTTTTAAATCCTTGTGTGGTGAATTTTTCGGATGGTAAATTGCTTGCAAGTATTTTTGTGTATTTTTTTCCCTTTTTTTTGGTTTCGAGTTCTATTTCTGTTATTCGTATTTCAGCACTTCGTGATTCTAATGCTTTTTTTCTTGGTTTATTCATCATGGAAGTTTTGTGTGCGTATTGCATTTATTGTGATGTCTATGGTTTCATCGTTGGTTTTCATGTTTTTTCGTTCATGGTCAAAGTCATCTACTCTTAGTCGTATTATGAAATTGGAATTTATGCTCATATGTTTTAGCATTAGTTCAATGGAAGCATATCCTCTGTCGTAGGTTGTGATGGTGTTGGTCATGTTTATTCTTTGATTTAAATATGTCTAAATGTTTTAATGCTAGTTCTATTTCGTTTATTTTTTTTTTACTATTGAGTGTCCGCCAAAAATGATTTTTGAGTGTGGATTCTAGTAAATGGTCACATCAAGCTTTAATTGGTGTGTAGTGGATATACTTTCACAAAAATCAACAATATCTTCTTTATTATTTTGTTCTCCTTGAATAAGATTATATAATCTTTTTATATTGTATGCTAGTGCATCTAGGTTGAGTCTTTCTCCGGTTTTTACCATTCCGATTACTATTTCTTGTTCTACATGGTATTGTTCTTTGAATATTCCGAATGGTCCTTCTACACTTGGTCTTTTTTTGAATTCTTCTTTATATTCTTCTTTTTCCATTTTGAAGAACATTGCTCTTTCTAATCTGCCACCGTTTTCTGTGATGGTTTTATGTGTTTGTTTGTCTGTTAAGCAGGATTTTCTGTGAATGCAGTATTTACATGCAGTATAATTGTTGTAGAGTCTTTTTATTTTGTCGGGTTTGTCTGGTTCTTCGTTTGGTTGTGTGTATTCTTTGTAGAAGTACATTGGTTGTCCTGATGGGCACATAAATAAGTCTAGGTCGGATATGTAGTAAAAGTGGTCTTTATGGAATTGGTTTGGATTTAATTTGCCTATTTTTTCTTTGGATTGTTTTCTTGTTGGTATTAATCCATCTATTCCTTTGTTTACAAAGTATGATAGGCTTATTTGATTTAAATATATTGTATCTGCACTCATGTGTTTTGGTACTTTTCCTATGTTGTTTATTGCTTTGTCAGCTACTTCTGGTAGTTGGTAATGGTCTGTAGGGTTTTGTGTGACGTTTAATGCGCAGATTAGTTTGGTGTCGTAATCGACTGCAGATTGGATATTATAAGCAACCAGGAAGTTTCCTTTTTTGCCTTTCATCATGCGTGCTTCAATATCATTCATTGGTATTTTATCCTGTCCTGTGAATTTGAATTGAGTTCTGATGTCATATAATATTTCTAATTTTTCATCATTGGACATTTCCTTGTCATTTAGTATTTTTTGAGCTGGTTTATTGAGTTTTTCAAGCTTTTTAAGGTCAACTTCCAGTCCTTTGTAGAACTGGACCAGCAAATTGGTTTCTTTTTTGCTGATCATATTTTGGTTAGAATTGAATGCTTTTTTGATGGTCCCATCGACTACAACATGATTAAATTCAGTGAATCCTTTTTTTACGGCCATTTTTAATGTCATTTGAAGCAATACTTCATAATAACGTCCAAATTCATCACGATACCTTTGAATTGAACGTTCAGAGGGTTTAATTCTATCACAAACGAATTTATATATGTCATGGTACTTTGTCATTTCTGCAATGACTCTAGCACTTTCAATATGGTCTATTTTTGCATAAACAAGTAATTTTAACATGGAACATGGAGGATATGAAGGCCTACCGCCTTTTTTCTTATTCTCTTTAATTCCCAAAATCGGATAAAATTCTTCAAATAAAATCAACCACAAAACGAGAAATATGATTCTCTGGAACATTAAAATCATAAGTCCTAATGCCTAATTCAGCCTGATTCTTAATAACTTTCTTTCTAACCATAAATAACCAACACATAATAACTCATATCTAATATAAAATATGTACATCATAGTATATAAATATTACTATTCTAAAAATGACTAAAATCAAATATAAATAAATCATTATAATCCATATTAAAAATTATGAATAATAAATAATTAAAATTAAATTCTAATTAATTTAATGAAAAAAATTAACAAAACAAGAAAATTATAACGCAGTTATAAAAAATTCAAAATAAAAAAAATTAGTTTTGGCGGACACCCTATTGGTTATTGTGGATGTTAATAATGAAATCTGTTTGTGTATCTGCTATACATGATAAATCTGATTAATTCCTTTTTTAATCTATTGAGATGAGGATTGTTTAATTCTTTTAGTTGTTTTTCACTGTATCCAATTATTATGGTGCATCGCAGATGCTAGTATCACCTGTCAGTATTGAATATCCTTTATAAAGACTGGTTCTATCTGGGTCATTGTAAATTCCATCAATAAAGTCTTCATTCATGTCTAACATAGCAAATATGATTAAGCAATTTTCTTCTTTGAGAAATATCGGATTTAGTTAAAGTCATATTTTTATCCTTCTTATCACTTCTAATAAAAATTTATAGCCTCTACAGCAGTCGTTCGACCACAATCATAGAAAGGATACTTAATTATACTTCCTAAAGTAGTTTTTCGATTACGAACAAAATGTGCTTTTCCATCATCAATTATATATTTTCGATTTTTCATATTTATCCTAATTATATTTCCCAAGTTTCATCACAAAAATATTCCCTGAAATATTTAATCATCAAAAAAAACTCCCCCCATAAATCAAAAAAAAATCCAATCATAAAATCATAAATAACTATAATATGATAAAAATATAATTTACTAATATCTAATATTAACTATTAATAATACTTAAAATCAAACATAAAATAATTTAAACAAATATAAAAACTATTAAAATAAACACATCCAATTACAAGCAAATTAAAGGAATTTAAAACAAAAAAAATAATCAAAAATGAAAAATCAATAAAAAAAATAATCAAAAACCCATAAAACAAGTAAAAAAATAAAAAATAAATCATATAAACTAATACAATATCAAATAAAAGATTTAAATAAGAAAAATAAGAAAATAAAATACTATAATTAAAAATTAAAAAATAAATTTCTTAAATTAACTGGGTTGATTTAAAGTAATAAATTTAATATATAAGTGAAGCTAACATATTACAGTAATAAAAACAAATATAAAAGTTTTAGATAGTAGTATTTCTGATAACAATTTAAACTTTCCAATTTGATTCCAGAATTTTCCAAATAGCTTTAAGGATAAATCTGAAATTAATTGTGATTCTATTGATAATTATTTTATAACTTATTAATTTTTAAATTATACATTGTTAAAATTTATTTTAAAAATATAAAATTAAAGATTAATTTTATAATTAAATTTATACAACTTTAAACTTAATATTAGTTTTAGTAGTACCATATGTTGAAGTAGATTTAAATCCTACAACACCACTATAAGATCCTTTTTTAATATTACAAGTTAAAGTAGTAATTCCTTTTGAATTAGTAATTAAATTATAAGTTTTTCCTTTAAATTTGAAATAAACTTTTTGGTCTTTTATAATCTTACCATTATAAGTTTTAAATACTACAATAAGTTTTTTACCTTTTTTAACCTTTTTACTTAAAGCAAATACTTTAGGAGCTACAACCGAAACTTTTATTTTTTTAATTGAAGTTTTATGATAAGTAGCTGAGAATTTAATAGTTGCTTTATAAGTTTTTTTAGAAAGACTAAGAGCTAAACTAACTTTGCCTTTCTTATCTGTAGTTCTCTTATAAGTCTTGCCATTAATTTTGATAGTTATAGATTTACTTGCAACAGCTTTATTATTAGTATCTTTTAAAATAAATAACTAATTTTTTACCGTCTCCATAATATTTAACTAAATTGCCCGCAATAATTTTTGTAATTCTTGTTTTTACTTTAACTTTCATGAAGTTATATGAAGATTTATAATTAGAATCCCCCGAAAATTTAAGTGAAACTGAGTAGGTTTTAGGAGGTAAGTTAATAGCTAACGCAACTTTACCATTTTTATCTGTGATTTTCTTATAAGTCTTATCATTAATCCCTATCACAACTTTTTTATCATTAATACCCTTCCCTGTATTATCTTTTAAATAAGCAACCACACCAGAACCATCATTATAAAAAATTACAACATTGCTCGCAATAATACTAGTTGGCATCATATTAACAAAAATCTTTGAGCTTCCACCTGATCCTGTACAATTTTCATCATCATAAAATAAATAATTTATAGAATAACTACCTTTAGGAAGAATTCCAATATTAAAAGTAACTACACCATCAATAGTGATATTTTTATAAGTTTTTCCATTAACTGTAATATGTACTATTTTATCATCTAAAAGAACATTACCCTTACCTTTAAGAGTAGCTTTAATGACAATAGGGACATTATAATATGTATTAATGTCAGATGCAACTAATGAAGTACTCATATAAATGACATCTAATTTTTTATTTAATACTTGAGAAGGTTTATAAATATCATTTCCATCATGAATAACAGAAAATGTATAATTATCTATAGAGATAGCTTCTTCAAATAAAGCAATCCCATGATTATTAGTAAATAAAGAATATAACCTATCTTGACCTTTTGAATCAGTTAAATAAATTCTAATTTTTTTATTAGGGATAAAATTACCTTCAAAATCGATTAATTTAATTACTAACATGGGATTTTGATTAATAAAAGATATAGTATCTTTTACCACTAAATTAGAGATAAGACCGTCATTATCATATATAATACTATTATTTTTACAATTATTTGAATAAGATACACTCTCATCTCCTTTTAAATTAGCTAATAAATAATTATTAGAAATATTATTCTTAACAAAATCACTTGAGAAATCTCCACTATTAGTTAAATCAATAGTATAATCTCCTGTAACATTAATTAAATTATTATTTACAATTACTTTGCTTCCATAATCCACAACAATAGCTAAATTATTTGATTGAATTTTATTAGATAAAATAGTAGTAATAGATTTAGAAACAATTATTGTAGGATTTGAGGAAGAAGATACAATTAAATTTCTAATTAATGAAACATTATTCACATTATTGAAATAAATAGTAGAATTATATTCAACATCGAAATTAATATTCTCAATTATTATATTATTTGAAGTAATATTAAATTGAATATTTTTTATATTAGCATCATTTCCTAAAATATAAATAGGTTTATTAATATTAATAGAATTAATATTTAAATCGTCACTATCAAAACGTCCTTTAAATACTAAAATATCTATATCCTCACAGTTTAAATTACCATTATTATCAAAATAACGAAAGAAGAAGGTATTTTTAGTCACGACAAAAATTTTTTTATAAGTATTATTTTCACATATGAGAGAATTTTTATTTAAAACATCACTTAAATCCATAAATAGATCATTAAAAGTTAAAATATTATTATTTATAATAAAAACATTTGTTGGATATTTGGAATTAGATTGTTTTTTAATTTGAATTCCCATACCAGACTCAGAAGTAATAACATTATACATGATACGTAAATTATTCATATATCCTAAAGTATAAACACCATTGCCAGATTCAGTGTTAATAATATTATCATAAATATTAACATTACAAGAAGAAGCACCTATATGGATACCTCTACTTGAAGCAATTACTGTAATTTTATTGCCATAAATCTCATTATTAGGGCCTGCATAAATTGCAGACCCTCCTGAACCTCCAAAAGTATACATTTTAGAATTATAAATAGTATTATTAGCAATTAAAGACCCTAAAGATCCAACAATTGCATAATCTCCACCTAAAGTACCATCATTTCCTTCATTGTAACCACCAGTAATATTAAATATAATATTACCTACAATTTCATTACCTTCACCATCAGTAGAAATTCCTCTAAAAACATTATAGATTGTATTATTTAATGCTTTATTATAAGACCCAAACATTTGAATACCATATGTCCAAGAGGAAGGATTTGACAATCCTGTTTTTGTACTTTTTGATGAACTTCTAATAGTATTATTAAAAATTATATTATAATTAGAAGGACCACATCCATATGATGATAAATAAATGGGATTAGACTCTTTTACTGTGACATTATTATTTGCAATATAATTATAATGAGATTCTCCTAAAAGAATACATGAACGAGTCCAAGAAGCATTAAAACCACTTGTAGATTGATACCAAGTTTCAAAAATATTATTTGTAACTCTTGTATGATTTGAAGCAAGCAAACGAACTGGATTTCCACTTGCACTTTCAGTATAAATAACATTGTTTGTAATCTCAATATATGCAGAATTTGTAGCAATCACTCCATTAAATCCTGAAGCAATAGTATTATTAATTCTTAAATTTGAAACTTTTGCCCATTTAGACTCAGAAGCTATTACTTTATCAAATTGAATAGTACAATCTTTAAGGTACGCATCACAAGATGTACTTATAACAGTTACCGGGATAGTGAAAATCATTACTTCAACATTATGAAAATTCCCAGATAAGTCAAGAGTATCATAAGGAGAAACTTTAGTAGTATCCACATATCCCTCTTCATTAAAATATTTATTAAAATCAGATTCTGTTAATTTAATAACTTTTCCACTAGTTTCTGAATTATTAATTGAATCATTTAAATTAGTTTCAATATCAGAAATACCAATACCCTCTTCAGAAGATTCTTCTTGATAATCTGAACTAGCTAGACTTAAATAATTATTATCAACATGATTAGAAGTTTGAATATCACTAACTAAATCCATATCTGTAGCATTAACTCCCCCTATACTTATAATCATTAAGATAAATGTTAAAATTAAAATTTTTATTTAAATATTCCATTTTACCACACAAATAATTTAAATATTAATATATACTTTTAAAAAATTCAAATATAATTATATTTTAAAATTCAAATATAGTTATATTTTACTAAATAATTATTAATAAAGTTGAGTGTTGACAGAGTAGGCTCTTTCAAAACTGTGTGATTTTTTTTAGTTTTTTATGTTCCGCATGTTTCTAATTTTAGCATGAAATTCTTTAAAGTATATTTTTTAGACTTAGAACTTGTATAAACAAGAATCCTATTTTTAAAATCTATTTATCACATTTTCTAACATTAATAATTATCCTCAATTATTTTCGCAACAGGAAAAATCATCATTTGATAGAATTAGAAAACCCCAGAACAAAATCAAAAGTTTTAAATTATTTAGACTCCATACAATAATATGAAGCTTCTATTTTTAATTTAAACATGTGAATTATATTATTTTCATTCAATATATTAATTTATTCCTTTAAAAACTAAAATAAAAAAAAAAATTTCATGACTCAAAAACTATGAAAAATTCAAATCACATAATTTTTTGAAATCGTCAAAAAAAAAATAAAAATTTAAAATTAACTAACAATACCTTCATTAGTAATTTTAAATACACATTCACCTTCAGGTAAATGAGGACTATCTACCAAACGTGCAATTCTTTTACCTGCTAATCCTTTTTTAAGCCAAATTCTATAAGTAGACGCATGCCCTAAGACGTGACCTCCAATAGCTTTAGTAGGGCTTCCAAAGAATGAGTCTGGTTTAGCTTGAACTTGGTTTGTAATAAAAATAGCTACATTATAAGTATTAGCTATTTGTTGAAGTGAATGTAAATGTTGATTTAATTTTTGTTGCCTTACAGCTAAAGACTCCCTTCCAACATACTCTGCTCTGAAATGAGCCATTAATGAATCAACAATGACTAATTTAATATTACTTCCTTGTTGAATAAGTTCATTAACCTTATCTGCCATTAAAATTTGATGAGCAGAATTAAATGCACGAGCAACATGAATTTTTCTTAAAACTTCATCAATATCTAATTCAAAAGCATTAGCTATTTGTTCAATCCTTTCTGGACGAAAAGTATTTTCAGTATCAAGGAATACGCATTCTGCATCAAGACCACCTAATTCTTCAGGTAATTGAACTGTAACTGCTAATTCATGAGAAATTTGACTTTTACCCGATCCAAATTCTCCGAATACTTCTGTAATTGATTGAGTTTCAATTCCACCACCAATTAAATCATTTTAGTCAGACTACTGCTGAGAGAAGGGCTGAAACAAAGTTTCAATTCCACCACCAATTAAATCATTGAATTCTTGACTACCTACAGTAATATGACCAACTTCTTTTCTCCTTTCTAATACATCAAATGCTGTTTCAAAATCAATATTTTCAGATTTACGGGCTGCTTCAATAACTTTTTCAGCGACTCCTTCCCCAATTTCTGCTTTAACAGATAATTCTTTAGGAGTAGCAGTAGCTAATCTCATCATATCTGCAAAACCTGCGTCTCTTAATTTTTCTGCTGTTTTTTCACCAACACTTGGCAAATCTTCTAATTCCACCATAATAATCATTCCTCTAAATTATTTAATTTTAAAAAGTTTTGGATAAAATTTTCTTAGGTCTAAGCCTATTTGTTTCATTATATTCATCGAAACTGACATCAGCAATTATTTCTAATGTTAATCCATCTAAATCTTCGACTTTATCTTCAATTCCATATCCGTCTTCAACAATATCAATTACTTCTTCTTTTTTCATCATAATAAGTTCTTCAGCTAATTTTTCAAAGAAAGTGATTGATATATCACCAGTATCATCTTCAAATTTAGCTGGAATCATTAAAATGTATTTTGGTTCTTCAATTTCCTCACCACAATAATCACAAACAATATTTTCTTCAAATTGATCAAGATTATTGTTACAGTGTGGACATTTCCTAAGAAGTGTTCTTTCACCAGAAACTTCTTTAAGGATACCAGTTATACGAACATTTCTATCATCTTCAGTTAATGATTCAATTGTTTTTTCTATATAAATCGCTTCTACTAATTCCTCATGAGAAGGTAGGTTTTCTAATTCTTTCTCAGTTAAATCAAGTATAGAAGTGTTTCTTGAAACTGTTAATTCAAGATGATCATCATTAAAAGTTATACGTGGATTTTGTAATTTAATAGCTTTTCCAATTTCAAAATCTTTTTTAGCATCGTTATTCCATAATACTACCCTAATAGATCCAGTATCATCAGCTATTTCAATATTTCTAACATAACCTTTATCTCCAGAATCTCTATCAAATTCTCTAATATCATAAGACTCAATGACTCTTCCAAAAACTATTATATTTTCTTCATCTTCATCTTCAATATCTTCAATTTTCATATTTGTATAAATCATTTTTTTCAAGAGTAGACAGTTCTGGAATAAATCTCGCTGAAGCCTCTTCATCAGTTAATTTAATAACTCTAGAAGCAGATCCAATGTTTAAATCCACATCATACATGCCTAATCTAGTTCTTGCGTTTTCAATTTGATAAGCAGCACCCATTTCATAATCTTCTTGAGCTTTAGCATCCCAAAATGAAAGTTGTATTTTACCAGTTTCATCAGCAAAAACTGCTGAACGTACAATACCTACACTTCCATCATCTCTTTGGAATTGATTTTCATCACTTATAGAAATAATTCTTCCAATAACATCAACTTCAATTCCATCTTCATCCATTTCTTCAACTTTACCAATGGAAATAGGCCTTAATTGTTCTCTTAATTTATCAAATAAATCCATTTCTTCAACAGATAAATTATTTGGATTAATAGTTATTTGAGTATTAAAATTAGTATTCATTGAATATCCACTTGAAGTGTAATCATCAAAACGAACATCTCCCCCAATGATTTTTACAACATCACCTTTATTTATTGGTAATTCTGTATCTTTACCCCAAACAGTCACTCTAATAGATCCTGTATCATCTAAAATATCAAAATTTCTTAATTTTCCCTCTGAATCATCAGCTTTTCTTTGAAATGTTTTAATATCTTGAAGTTTAGAAACAATGCCAAAAATTGATACATCCTTTTGTTCTGTTAAATCTGCAATTTTAGAGATTTCTTGAGTCAATTCAGGAACATCATAATCTCCTTTGATTATTCTACCATCCCAATGTGTTAAAGATATTTCTTCATTTCTTTCTCTTGACTGGGCTGCAAGTATTTTAACTGTATCTCCATCATTTAACTCCAAGTCTTCAATCAAATCAACACTTTTATTCCATAAAGTGTAAGATTATAATTAATTTTTCTTTTTGAATAAATTAAAAAATAATTTTAAAAAACATAATAAGATTATTCCAAAATAAACAATAATGTTTATTAAAAAGAAGTTTTCACTTGCTTGGTGTTTTTTATAATATATATACATTGCCTTGTAAAACTCATAAATTAATTTAGATTTTTGTTTTTTACTACTTGCTCCTTTTAAATGTGTTATACTAGATTTTCCATAGTAAATTATTTTCCAACCTTCTTTTTTAATACGATAACATAAGTCTATATCTTCACCATACATAAAAAAGCTTTCATCTAAAAAAGCAGTTTTTCCTAAAGCATTAAATCGCATGAAGATAAATGCTCCTGTTAAACAGTCTATTTCATAAATTTCATCGTCAGCTAAATTATCTAAATTATAATCATCATTTTTACTTTTAATTGGTATGTGAAATAATCTAAAAAATGAGTTTTTTACATTAGGAAAACTTCTTTTACATGCCTTATCAAGTTCTCCATTTTCTAAAAGAACCTTACAACCAATAGCTCCCACATCTAAATGTTTTTCCATGTAATTATAAATATTATTTAAGGTATTTTCCCAAACAATAGTGTCTGAATTTAAAAGTAGGACGTAGCGGCCTTTACAAATATTTAAAGCTTGGTTGTTGCCTGTTGCAAATCCATTATTTTCACTTGAAGCTATAAATTTAACTTTATCTTTAAAATATTCTTGTAATTTAGCTAAACTATCATCACTAGAGTTATTATCAACAACTATTATTTCATGACTAAAAGAATAGTTATATTGGAAAATTGAATTTATTGTGTTTTTTGTTAGCTCAAATGTTTGATAATTTACAATGACAACTGAAAGATCCATAAAAATTCACTATTTATTTTTTTAAAAATTTTAAAGTATTAATAATTAATCGATATTCAAGTTTAAAATAATTTTTTGTATTTTTAGAATTGAATTTAACTTTATCTATTTTATTTCTAGTTTTTAATCCTTCTTTAATACCTTCTAAATATGTTGGACCAAATCCTTTTTTTAAGAAAAATAAATACTTAATAAAAAATCCTAAAAATAAAAATATAAAGTTTAAGATTTTTTGAGGAATCGGAAAATTTTTATAAACAACCCAAATATTGTTTCTAGCAGATAATTTCACTTTAAATTCATTATATCTACTTCCACTAGTTGCGCTTCCAATGTGATATACAATAGCATAAGGACATGAAAAATTTTTATAACCATTAATATGTGCTCTTAAACTTAAATCAATATCTTCTGTGTATGCAAAAAAATTACTATCAAAATATCCAATTTCATCTAATAATGATTTTTTATACATTGCAGCTCCAGCACAACTTGAAAAGATTTGCGAAACTTCATTAAAATTAGAAGATTTTTGATTTTCACCTATCTTCTTACTCCATGCTAAAAGATTATATTCATCTCCTGCATCATCTATTAAATTTTTATTATTATATTGTAGCATTTTAGCTTGTACAGAAAAAATATTCTCATTAGATGAAATAATTTTTATTAACTCTTCAATGCATCCTTTTTTAACTTCAGTATCATTATTTAAAGAAAATATATATTCATATTGAGCTTCAGATATTCCTTGATTAACTGCTGGTGCAAACCCTAGATTTTCTTTATTTTCTATTAATTTAATTGGAAAATTAAAAGAGTTGCTTTTAATATAATCTAGACTATTATCATCACTAGATCCATTATCTATGATAATAACTTCGCCTATATATTCACAATCTTCATTAAGCGAGTTAAAATAATTCTTAAGGAATTTTTCACCATTATAATTTGGAGTAACAATAGAAACTTTCATAATAATCAAATTGAATTTTTAAATTTCATCCACATTTTATAATATAATTTTGGATTAAATAAAAATAATTTTATTTTTAAATTAAATTTTTTATCTCCTTTGAATTTAGATAATTTTTTAAATAAATCTAATTCTTCCATTTTTAACATGATTTCATTAAAATCATAATTATTATAAAAGAAATAATTCATATTTCCAAATATCGCTTTAGGAATTCTTGAAGTTATAATTAAACTAACTAAGTCATTTTTACCTTGTTTATTAAAAAATTCTGCTAAATTTTCTAAAATTTGAATAAATTCAAAGCGTTTAAAGCTTGAAGTGTTTATAGTTGAAGATTCATGTTGAATATAAAAATAAGTGATTTCATTACTAATTAGTTATTTCTTATCACCAAAACTTAATGTTTTAAGTGCAAATTCTGTATCTTCACCATACACAACACTTGGAGTGAATTTCAAATCATTATTTTTAATAATATCTGCCTTATACATCACTTGCCATAATTTAAGTGGCATTTCCATCATTAGTTCTTTTTTAATAAATTCTTCAGTTGACATTTCTTCTTGATGGTAAAAATATGGATTAGAAGTTTTATCTTGATCTTTTTTAACAAATTGAACTAAACTAAATTCATCTATATTTTTATAAAGCTCTGATAAGTGAGTTGTTAAAATATAATCATCTCCATCTACAAAAACAAAATATTGCCCACGAGCCATCTCCATTCCATTATTTCTAGCTACGCTTACACCACTATTTCTTTGGTGAATAATTTTATGAGGAATATCTGTTTGACTTAATGTTTCATATATAATATCTAAACTATTATCACTTGAACCATCATCTATAACAATTATTTCATAATTATCAAAATTTTGATTAATAATTGAATTGAGTGTAGTTGATATATATTCTGAACAATTATATACTGGAACAATAACACTCACTTTAATATTATCCATATTAAGCACCATTATTTAAAATAAAATCTACAATTCTCTCACTAGATTTACCATCAATTGTATCAAATTGACTAGCTACAAAGTTATCACTTTTTTCTTTATCAAAATTTTTATTTTTAATTATTTCAACTAATTGATTTGAATTATCTACAATAACACCTGGAACTGTTTTTTTAAAATCAAAGTAAAATCCTCTTTCATTAGCTATGTAATCATCATAATCATAAACAAAAAATACAATCGGCTTGTTTAAGATTGAAAATTCAATCATGATAGATGAATAATCTGTAATTAAAATATCACTAATTAACATAAGTTCTTGTTCAGATTCATAATTACTACAATCAATATAATACCCATCATAGGAAATATTTTCTTTTGAAAAGTCTTTAATTTTAGGATGAAGTCTTAAAGCTAAAACATATTCCTCACCTAAATGTTTATTAAACTCTCTTAAATTTAAATAATTAAAAACATTATTGTATTTTTCTTCATTTCTAAATGTTGGAGCATAAAGAATAATTTTTTTATCTTCAAAACCATGTTTTTCTAGGAAATCTTTTTTAAGCTTTTCAACATCATGATTTTCAAAATAATAATCAACTCTTGGAATTCCTAAAGGTATTATTTTAGACGAATCAATTTGGAATGCCTCTTGATAAAATTTTTCAATATTTTTAGATGTTGTAAATAAAAAATCTGTATTATTAGATATTTTTAAAAGCATTTCTAACTCATCACTACTAGATACTGATGCTCCAAATTTTTTAGATGCACCAGGAGCATGCCATAATTGAATAACTTTTGAATCATCTTTAAAATTCATGAAAGCTAGTGGAAAAAAATTATCATTTAAAAATATATACTTAGAAGTAGCTAAATTTTTAAAATTTTTAAAAGAGAGATTATTTTTATAAAATAAATTAAATTCAAAAGTTCCTCTTCTTTTGAAGCTCTTTTTTAATATAGTCAAAATTACCTTTAAATGATTTATTTGAGTCAATTATAAAAGTTACTCTATTATCTTTTATTGAAAAAATTTTAAAAAACTTAAATAAAATTCCATAAAATTTATGTTTTAAATATTTCATAAAAATCAACTAAATTATATAAAATATTTTTCTGATTAATATTAATTAAACATAACTAAAAAGCGGGACTGTCAATTTGTTAGTTGGTTTTTTTTTTGATTTTTTATCCAATTTTTTATTCTGTGGAGTATTTGATTAAATAAGCCATTTAATGTTCTGAATTTTCTTTTTTCTGATTTTAGTAATTTATTTCCATTGTAATTTTCTAATTGGTTGTTTGTTCGTTCTAATTTTTGGTAATTTTCTTTTTTAAGGAAATTTAAGAATTTATTATAATTTGGCAAAAAATTGTCATTTATGTAATTTTTTAAAGGTTCTGGAAAATTATTTATTTCTTGTTTTAATAAGTTAATATAGTATATGGCTTTTTCATAGCTTTGTTGATCAAATAATTTGAAAAATAGTTCATAATATTCCATTATTTCTTTTTTTAGTTCTTCTACTTTTTCTTTGGTTTGTTTTTTCTTTTTATAATCAGAAGCGTTTGGATGTTTTTTTTTTCGTATTCTTTTTTAAATTTTATTTTATTTTTATTTAAAAAGGTTGTTATTTTATTTAATATGTTTTGACTTAAGTGAAATATGCATTTTTGATGAACAAAACCTAATTTGCCCATTATTTTATCATAACTCTTTTTTAAGTCAGTTATTATTGCTGTTATTTTGTGTGAGGGAATATTATTTTTTTATGAAATTTTCAATTGTTTCATCGTTTTCATTATCAGCTAATAATTCGGTAACAGGCATTTTATTGATTATATCAAACAGAACATGTCTAAAATATCATGTACGCTCTATACGAACCTATTGAACATCATAACTATAATAACCAGATAATTCAAAATCTTTATTAATGTAATATAAGTTATCCAGTAATATTAATGATTTACGAACAGTTTCATAAGATATTGTGATTTTATTAAAGATTTTTATGGAATTTTGAAATGTTTCTAAGAGAAACATTCTCTAATTCTTTTGTTTCATTTGATTTGCTTAATGTATCTTTGTGAAAATGAGAATAAGCAGCATAATCTTCTAAAAATTCAGTTTGAGAGTATTTTTTGCATTTTTTTACAATAATATCTTTGAACTTTAACATGAATTTTACCACCATCCTTTGTATAAAACTCACGAGTATTATAACCATTTTTAACAACCTTTCTTGAAAAACAATGCTTACAAAAAAGGTTTATTATAAGTAAATACTCCTTTACTACTTTCAAAAATAGATTTATCCTTCGGAGAATCCATTTTCACTTGATAATCAAAATTATCAAAACAGAAAAATATAAGTTGTTCATCAGACATATTACAAAATGGAGAAGCTTGTTTTTTAATTCTCATAATATATACTAAGTTTCTCCACTTATTAATAATTTTCTCCCACATTTATTATTTTTAAAAACAAGCAAGTAACATTTCAAGTATAAAATAAAACCCAATAATAAAAACCATCAAACTATTTAAATTTTTCCTGAAAATTAAAAATTAAAAAATAAAAAGATCAAAAAAAACTAAAAAAAAATAAGAAAAAAATTCTACCAACTAACTATTTGACAGTCCTTAAAAAGCGGCACTTTCAAAAACTTAAGTGATAAATTATTTTTTGATTAATTTATGCACTTAAATTATTTTACAATAAACGATTTATTAGCTTTAAATTATAAAAATAAAGCCAAATATCAGGAAAAAGTTTTTAGTAAAAGACTTGTTTAAAGTGAAATCACCTAAGTTTTTGAAAGTGTCTAAAAAGCAATACTATCAAGTTAAGGTTTTTTAGATTTTTAAAATCCCTGGCTTTTGCTTGTTTTACAATTTTTGTTCCAATTTTTATCTTTATCTCTTTCTGCATTTGTTTGTGCAGGTATTTTCGTTGCTACAAGTTCTTTTGAGCCGATTTTCATTATTTCTTTTATTACTTGTTGTATTTCGTCTTGGTTGTTTGTTAGGAGTCTTGGTAGTTGGTCTTTGATTTCTCCGATGAGTGTGTTGATATTGGAGTGGTATTTGTAGGCGTGTTTTTGCTGTTTCTTTTTGGTTTTTTCTTGTTATTTTTTTAGTTCTGCATCGTTTTTTATTCCTATTAGTAGGTTTAGTAGGAATATGTGGTTGTAGAAGTCTTGTTCTATTATGGTTCGTCTTCTTCCACTGAATTTTTCAATGTATAATTTGTTTTTTTTAATCATGTCATAATCGGTTTCTACTTTTCATCTTTCACCATTATTAATATGTTTTAATTCTTCGGATGTTGCGATTTCTTTTGGTAAAATTGGTTAAATAGTATTTTCTGTTTCTCCAGTTTTTAATTTTACTTTAATTAATTCTGGGACTTGAATATCTTTTTTTGTTTTTTTGCAATTTTTTTTTAGTTCTTCGTCGTGGAAATTTTTTTTTATTTTTGCATTATTACAAGCTTATATCATAATATTATCATCGATTTTTTTTCTCCATGCCCATTTTTTTGTTGTTGTCTTTTTTTTTTGAATGTACTTGTTTTGTTTTTCACTGGATTAAATAGTATGAATTCAAATGTTTTTTTTGTTTTTAACATGATTTTCTGTGGAATATATAAGTAATCTATCAATAGCATGTGATTACTATATATTCATATTAATTTTGTTTTTTTTTTAGATCATCTAAGTGTCTTAATGCTAAATGTTATTTCATTTACGGTTTGATTTTTCAATTATTGATTGATATTACAAAGTCTATTTTTGTATCGGCTGTGCAAGAGATTCTTGTATTTGCAGCAAATGTTTCAACTTCATTATTTGGTGGAACTCCCATTTCTTCACGTGCTTGTGGATGATTAGGAATTTCAACATAAGGATCCATCTGTTGCCAAAAAACATGAAAATCCTTTAAAAGTTTCCATTTCTTCTATATTGTTGTATATTTCCATCATAACTCCGTCATTCATGTCTATAATAGACTTTAGGGTTAATTATATTGCATTCTATCACACGCCAGAACCTGTTATCTTCATAAGAATAATCACCTGTTTGACTCCTTAAATACCTTATTAACTTCATTAAATTTTGTTTTCTTACGATTAAATAAAGGAAATTTAATTGCAGTTTCTAAACTCCATTTTCCACTACGAACAAAAGCATTATCACTTAATATAATATTTTTTCATCAACAATAATTATTATAAAATTTGCTAAAAAAAAATTTGAAAATTCATATTCAAAAACCATCAAAGATCACCACCCAAAAACAACAATTCTCAAATAAAAAAAATAATTTTATTAGATAATAATACTTTATAATTAAATAATATATAATATTAACTATAAATAATACTTAAAAATAGATATAAATAAATTAACACCCAATAAAATAAAATTAAAATGATAATACATAGATATAAGTAAAATAAACAAAAATTAACAAAAAACAAAAATCAGAAAAATCTCTTAACTTGATAGTACTGCAAAGTTCTAAAAAATTACTTAATAAAAGATTTTTTCCCAGAATATCAAAAAATTCCTATGGTTCCTTAAAAAGGAATTTAAAGGAAAATTAACAAGAACTAACAATAATTCTGAAATGTACTTCCACACAACACTACCAAAAGCTGAGAAAAAATGATATAGGACTAAAAATGGAGTATTTAATCAGATATCCAACAGAAAAAATGGCTGGATGAAAAAAATAAAATCCCAACTAACAAAATGACAAATCCATATTAATTATAAAAAATAAAGGTAAATATTAAAAATTTGATAATTATTAAATAAAACAAGTTTTTAAAATATCTGTAAAAAAAGTTTACAAAAAACAAGACATTATGCTTGTTTTTTTGTTTAAATTTAGTTTAATTAATTTTTAGCAATCTTATTTCTTGCGTTCTTTGATTCTATATCCCATAATTAGTAATACTAATATAACTACAATCATATCATTTGCAGTAATTTGAATGTAATTTGTATTTTCTGTTTCAATATTTTTGGTCACTTCATATGATTTTTGATTATTAGAATCAACTTGGCCACCGAAACCTGCGCCACTAGAAGATAAAGAAGCGCTAGCAATATCCATATTTGAAGAACCATGAGAATAATGTGTTGAATTTAAATCACCATTATGTAATTGTGAATTACTATGATTTAGGTTATTTCCAATAACATCAGTTTTATGGCTATTATTTCCAGTAAAAGAATTACCCCCATTATCTAACCAACCTAATCCTAAACCATTTCCTTTAAAAGGACTATTTAAATAATTTTTCAAACTATTAGGATATTCATTACTACTCATTTTACGAACAGGTTTGGAACCATCAGTATTATTCATAACTAGATTTCCAGTACCGCCAATAATAGTTACTGCACGATTACCGCCATATTTTCTACCATTCAATATATTATTAGCAACAATGGAATCACTAACAGTTGATCCACTACCACCTTTAAGTGCAACAGCATAATCACCATTAATTGAAACATTATTATATTGAATATTATATTTATGATTACCATTAGTTTTTTGAGAATAACTCACACCATAAACATTAAAACCTTTCTCAAACTTATTTACAGTACTAACAATGATAGTATTATTCATAATTTTATCATTAGAATCTTGTACTTCAATTCCAGCAACTAAAGCCCAACTATGTTTACTAGCAAATCCAGTAACATTAATAAAATTACTAATAATATCAATTTGAGTTTTACCATAATAATTTTGAGAATAAATCCCAATATTCGGACCATTACAATAACTACTAATATTATTAAATGCAATTAGGATATTTTCAGCTTGACCAGTTACTTGAATCGGATAAGCAGTACCCTGCGCCTCTTTACCACCAGTTGTGCGAATATGAATATTATTACCATAAATTACAACATTATTAGATAAATACAAATCTAAACCATACAAATAATTAACATCACCTTTCTTTGTAATGTAATCATTTTCAATAATTTTATTATTTTCTATTGTTGAGTTATGGCATGCATAAATTAATACAGCATCTAATGTAGGTTCTCCTTGAGCAAAACCATTAACAACACAACGAATATAATTATTAGATAGTCTTAAACCATGACAGGAATCCGCAGCAAATGCGGCTACTGAATCCATACTAATTCCACCATAAATTTCAGCCATCCAATTAACTGCCCTCAAAGGAAGAGAACAATCAATTGTATTACCCGAAACAATAGCATCACGAGTATTAGTTAAAACAACACCATAATTATAACCTTCTTTTAATGCATTACCATACATCTTAACAGTATTATTAACTAATTTAACATTAAATAAATCTCTATTTAATCCATTTGAATAAATTCCAAACCCAGTGATATTTTTAGGCACATGATAATCAATATTAACATTATAAACAGTGACATTATCCCCATTAATTAATACACCCGCATAATCATTATCACTAAATTCCTTATTTAAAACAAAATTTAAATTAGTTAACAACACACCATTAGCTTTTATATTAAAAACTGTATTGTTAAACAATGTATTTCTACCAGTAATCTTAGTATTAGGAGAATCAATAGTAATCACACCTTTGTCAGTGAACTTACCACTAAAAGTTATAATTTTCCCACCATACTCCTTTTTTAAAACATTATTATCATCAAAATACATCTTATAATTCTTTTGATTAACAACAACATTACCATATGATTTCAATTCATCAGAGACACTAAAAGAATAAGATTCATCATTACCAATTTCAACATTAGCATTACTACTTGTACTATAAGTTAAATTATCCTTAAGATCAGTTGAAGCAGAAACCAAACTAATACAAGACAATAAAATAGCAAATATCAAAATTAATAATAAAAATTTATTAATTTTCAATTTTAAAATCTCCTCCTTACTCTAAATCTATCAACAATACACCAAATAGTCAAAAACTATCCAGCATGAAATATAAAGTAAAATTTAATAAAAATCTAAAAATAATAATATAATAAATCTTAAAAAATTATTAAATATACATTTTATAAGATATATTTAAACAAAACTATTATTAATAATTTTTTATAAAACCCCAGTACTATCAAGTTAAGGTTTTTTAGATTTTTAAAATCCCTGGCTTTTGCTTGTTTTACAATTTTTGTTCCAATTTTTATCTTTATCTCTTTCTACATTTGTTTGTGCAGGTATTTTCGTTGCTACAAGTTCTTTTGAGCCGATTTCCATTATTTCTTTTATTACTTGTTGTATTTCGTCTTGGTTGTTTGTTAGGAGTCTTGGTAGTTGGTCTTTGATTTCTCCGATGAGTGTGTTGATATTGGAGTGGTATTTGTAGGCGTGTTTTTGCTGTTTCTTTTTGGTTTTCTTGTTATTTTTTTAGTTCTGCATCGTTTTTTATTCCTATTAGTAGGTTTAGTAGGAATATGTGGTTGTAGAAGTCTTGTTCCATTATGGTTCGTCTTCTTCCACTGAATTTTTCAATGTATAATTTGTTTTTTTTAATCATGCAGGATGGGACATGACTCTCATTAATTTTTAAAATTTTTTTTTTCGCTTATTTTTTTCCTTTAATTTTATATATTATGAAGTACAATCTTTTATTATAAATATTAATATTTATGGTTGTTTTATTTATGGTTTTAAAAGATGATACTATTAATCAGACTATGTTGGTGCCTATGGACTTGAGTAATTTGATTCTTGAAGGTCATCCGTGTTATTTTTATTAAAAATGTGGTTGGTCAAATTGATTGTTCCGAAGCTAACAAGGAGTTTTTCGTGATAAGCCTGGTGAACCTGCTTATCCCTGTGAAATGTTGCTTAGGATTGGTTTTGATGAGTGTTATTTGATGGTGGATTGTCTTCTCCTAATTGAGAGAAGAACAAGAACTGAATATTGCTTATATGTACTTTAGCAGGCATGCAAAAGCCAGTTTATAGGGACAATTTTATAAGATTCAAATTGAATTATACCTGATTTAATTGATGAATCTTTTAAAACAACTTTTAAAGATTTGCAAAAGAAAAAAATCCACCATTTAGAGTTTTAGATGGAACTAAAGCAAAAACATCTTTAAAAAATAATAACCAATGAACAACAATTAAAAATAATCATGAAAAGAACACTTGGAAGAAAAGTATTATAAATTGGATCAAGAAGAAGATTTGGAATTGGGCGATGAATCTGGAAAAATTAGTATTCCTGAATCATATTAACAAACAAACAAAAATTCCAAGAAACAGTAAGAGAAAATCAATAAAAAAAATCCTTTGAAAAAATGATGGAGACCAAAGATAAATTGAGAACTTCAAGTAAAAACCTCTTAAAACAATCCAGAAGAAAAATCCTGAAAAAAAATTTACAAAAAAGCTTGAAACACTCGAAGAAAAGCTTAAAGAATCCTGGAAAAAAATGATGTAATTAAGTATAAATGACCCAGATTCAAGATTTTCATGATTAATAAAAAAAAAGGTAAAATGGGGAATTTGTATTACAATAGACAGATTACTGTAGACTCACATAAAAGAATAATCCTAGCATCATACATAACAATACAATCCAACAGACCATTACGAACTTGTTCCATTAAATGGAACAAACACAATCAAATTTAACAGAAATATAACGATGAAAATGCCTGTTAATTACCAAGTAAGTGCAGATAATGACTATTCAACAGATGAAAAACACAGAATATCTTGAAAAAACATGGACCTTGACAGTTACATATCCTCACGAAAACTCTCAAGAAAAAAGAAAAAAAATAGTATAATAATTGTCCGAAAAAAAAACCATTTTTCCAAAGATTAATTATCAACTATGATCACGAAATAATGACCTATATCTTCCCCCCCATTGGTCAACCACTATAGAAAAAAAGCGAATACCAATACAAAAACAAAACAAGGATCACACATTGGACCAAAGAATGCAAAAACTGCCCAGTACAAGAATATTGCAGTAAAAACACAACGATACAGAATAATCAGTGACTATGGAAAAATTTCAAAAATAAAAATGCAAAGAAAAATAGAAAACCACAAAAGCCCCACCAAAAAAAATCTACAAAAATACGCTCAAAAAAACAGCAGAAACTACCATTTGCAAAACATGAAACAAAACATGCACCTAACAGAATTCACAACAACAGGATTAAAACAAGTAAATACAGAGTTTAAACTATACACAATAGGACACAACTTAAAAAAGAATATACAACGAAATAAACAATAGAAACAACTGAAAAATAAAATTATTGCAAAAAAATTTTTAAAATAAAAAAAATTCTATGAAAAATTAAAAAATTTCATGTCCCATCCTGGATTTAAAAAAAAAGTTGACTAGAAAAAATCTAGTCTTGAGAAGGTACTCTTTCACCTAATTCATTGTTTAACTGATACATTAATCTTTTATCACCATCAGCTAATTTAGCTTTAGCTAGTAATTCCATTGCATTTTCTTCTTCTTCAACTTGTTCTTCAACAAACCATTGTAAGAAGTTGTTAGTTGCATGGTCTTTTTCTTCAATAGCTAAGTTAACTAAATTATTAATTAAACCGGTTACCATTTGTTCATGTTTAAGCACATGTTCAAGTGATGCTAATGGAGAATCCCATTCGGTTTGAGGTCCTTCGATTGCAGTTAAGGTTACGGAAGCTCCCCTTCTTATAATGTAATCATAAAATTTCATTCCATGATCCAATTCTTCATTTGCTTGTACTCTCATCCAATTAGCAAAACCGGATAAGTCTTCATCTTCAAAATAAGCTGCCATGGATAAATATAAATATCCAGAGTAAATTTCAGCATTTAATTGAGCATTTAATGCTTTTTCCATATTTTCAGATACCATAATATCACCTATATAATATATGTACTTAATTTCATATAAAACCTACTACAAATTAAATATCATGATAGAAAAATCACTTTATGAAAATTACCAAATTGATTTTGATGAAACAATAACACCGGACAGTGAGGATTATTTATTTGTTTTTAATAAAAATAGGGAATTATACTTAGATGACGATAAAAAATTGCCAAAATCTCTAGATAACTTCGACATTAATTTTTGTTTATACATTGGCACCTATTGTGATAAAAAAGCATTTGCAGCCCATGTTGAAACAGAAGAGGAATATTGTAATTTGGCAGATGTATATGAGTTTAATCATGATTTATACCACATTGCATCAAGAGCTGTCCTTGTAAATGATTGGTACAACATTTTCCAATATTGCGGACATTGCGGTGCAAAAAACGTTATAGATGAAAAAGACATGATGATGAAATGTCTTGAATGTGGACAAGTTCACTATCCAAGAATTGCACCTGCCATAATTGTTGCAATCACTAAGGACGATAAATTGCTAATGGCAAGACACAGTTATCACAAAAATCACCCATACACAATAATTGCAGGTTTTGTTGAACCTGGAGAAAACCTTGAAGAAGCCGTTGAAAGGGAAATTGATGAGGAAGTTGGAATTAAAGTTAAAAATATTACTTATCAAAAAAGTCAATCCTGGCCATTTCCAAATTCTTTAATGATTGGATTTACAGCAGAATATGAATCTGGTGAACTGAAAATTGATGATGATGAATTGATTGAAGCTAAATGGCTTAGTAGAGATGAAATTAAAAATCATCCATCTGACATCAGTATTTCACATTGGTTAATTGATAATTTTATTAATGGTTAATTTTTAGTTTTGGCAAAAATACCTACTATGAGATTGAAGTTTTGAAATTTGGTTTAACAAAGAGACAAATATTATTTATTGAATGTTTTATAAGTAATTATTCCTGATTTTAATTTATATAGTCCTTGGAGCAGTAAATCCTTAGGACAAGCAATATTCATCCTTAAAAAGTTTTTACCATTACCGCCAAATTCATGACCTGGAGATAAGAATAATCCTTGATTTTCTCTTAAAAATTCACATAATACTTTTGAGTGAACATTAAGCTTAGAACAATCAAGCCATAATAAATAAGTCGCATCACATTGAACTAATTTAATTATAGGCAATTCATTAGTTAAAAATTCATCAACTATTTGTTTATTTTCATATAATACCTCCATAAGCTCTTCAAACCAGTCTTCAGAATCGTTATAGGCAGCAATGACAGCAGTTGTAGCAAATACATTGCAGGAATCAGAATTATCCAGATGTATTCCTGTTTTAATCTTATTCAATAACTCTAAATTTTGAGTTTGAACGATTGAACTTTGAAAACCTGCAATATTAAATGATTTTGAAGGCGATAAGCACCTGATAACATTATCAGCTGATCTGAATGGATTGTATTTAACATCAGGATTAGTTAAATCACAATGAATTTCATCAGATATTAAAGTAACATCATGTTTTAGACATAAGTCTTCAATTTTATCTAAATCCTCTCTAGACCAAATTTTACCAACTGGATTGTGGGGATTACAAAGTATCATCACATTAACTCTTGATAATTTCTCATCTAAATCCTCGAAATCGATTTTATATCCTCCATTCTCATATACCAGCTCATTATCTAAGACCTTACGATGATTATCTTCAATAAAATAGGAAAATACATGGTAAACTGGTGATTGAATTAATATTTCTTCACCAATTTCTGTTAAACATTTAATCATTGCAGATATTGATGACATTACACCTGTAGAATATGCCATTTCCTCTTTTGACATTTTAAAATCATATCGTCTTTCCCACCAGTTAATATAAGCTTCAAATAGCTCATCTGGAATAAAAGTATATCCGTATATTGGATGAGATGCTCTCTTTACAATAGCTTCCTGGATTTTAGGAGCCACTTTAAAATCCATATCTGCTACCCACATTGGAAGATCATCATCAAAAAAATCCCATTTAACGGAATTGGTGTTTTTTCTATCTACAACCGTTGTAAAATCATATTTAGTATTTTTCATAGTGAATCTTTCTCTCGTCAAATTTATCCATGAACCTGTTTTGCCAACCATCGGCTGGATAACCTAATGTGATTATGCAGAACGGTTTAGTTTCAGAAATATCCTCAATTCCAATTATTTTACCAATTTCAACCATTCGCTCTTCATCAGGTGCAACTCCATTCCAAAGTCCACCTAAACCAAGATTTACTGCTTCAAGCAACATATTCTCAGCTGCAGCCCCCATATCTTGTTGCCATACTGTTTTATAAAATGCTCTTTCAATATTTGCTACAAGAACAATTGCAACTGGCGCATTTGTAACACGTGGTTTAATTTCACCAATTTTAGCTAGAGTTTCCTTATTTTTTACAACAACAAATTCCCATGGTTCAGCACCTAATCTTGATCCTGGCGCTTGCATTCCTGCTTTTAATATTTTAAGAATCTTTTCATTTTCAACATCCATATCTTTATATTCACGAATGCTTCTTCTTGTATTTAGTATTTCCTCAAAATCAGACATGATTAAAAATAATAATTTCATCATATATAAAATTAGTTTAAGTGTGAAAAATGTTTTCACACTTATTCAATAGATGTTTCACTTAATCTAAATTCAATATCATTCTCCATGCAGTACTCTTTGACATGTGTGACAATATCTTCAATATCCTCATCATCATATTCATTTTTGAAATAATAAGCAATTGGTTGGGAGTTAGTATAAACAGTAATTATCAAATACTCATTACCATGAACATGAACATTTAATGTATTATATGTTTGAATATCATGAATGATATCGTTTTTAGCTTTTTTAATTGGAGTTTCATTTCCAATTGTTTTAATCTCGGTATTTTTATAGATATTTTGTAGTTTAATGATTTTACCTTGGTCGGTTAAAACATCACTTTCAGGTTCAATTTCGGATAATTTATCTTTGAATAGTTTTGCATTGTGTAATTTTTCTTGAATGTCAACTAAATCTTGTTGCAGGTGTTTTTCTTCTTCAATTAATGAATTAATAAATGCTTCTGAACCATTATTGAATTCTTCATACATTTCAAGTACCTCTCTTGGTGAAAGCAGAGAATAATTTTTGAAAAACTCTTTAGTATGTGGTTTAACACGAAGACTTAATGGTTTTAAGTTTGCTTTTTTGGATTTCTGGTCAAAAATTTCTTCTGCAAAATCACTACCTTTTTTGTGCAAATATTCCATTTTTCTAGAAAACATTTTTTCAAATTCTTCACGAGACATATCATCAGGGAAGTTTATTTCAAATGCTCCTGGAGTATATGATCCCCCGAAATTTTCATTTCCCCATACAAATTTTTTAGTTCTTTTTTGGTTTGCCATAGTATCACTCTATTTATTTGTATTACAAAATATGTTTTTGTATACAATAATGTATTTTAAAGAACTAGTATATAAATGTATTCATTTTTGAAAAATGTATACGTAAAAATTTTATGGATCATTTGCTCAATTGCGCACCAATCTCAAAAGCTTTTTCTAAATCCTTAGGAAATTGTAAAACCCATTGTTTTTCTTTAAGTTCCTGCGAAAAACCATTCATATTAAATTTTGAATAATCACTAACCTGAATCGTATCGCAAACAGGATAAGTTACTATCTCCCCATTTAAAAATGAGAATAAAAACTCAGTATTCGTTAAACTATCCTTCATGGATTGCTCGTAAAAGTCTAACGGAGCGTTCATCGTGTAGAATATCCCTACATTAACATTGCCTGCAAAATAACTTGATCCATCATCATATGACATGATACAAAAAATTAATCTCTCAACTAATGCTCTAAACTCACTTGTAGGTTGACCAAAGTAAATTGGCGAACCTATCAATAAGGCATCAGCATCAAATATTTTATCAATTAATGGAGTCAAATCATCTCTCCAATAACATTTACATTTGGTTTTCTCTTTTAGTTTACAAGCAAGGCAACTTCTACATCCCTTAAAAACTAAATCATATAAATTTATATATTCTGTTTCAGCTCCAACAGATTCAGCACCTTTTTGAGCTGATTGCATTATTTCAGCAGTATTCCATTTTTTTCTAGGACTAGCATTAACTACAATTGTTTTCAAACAACTCACCACCATTACTATTTATCAATATTATGTAATAATGATGATTGAAAAATGCTATTTTTACTAATTTCTTCTAATTTTAAGAATAACTTCCAAGGCATAGCTAATGTAACATAATCATTTGGAATAAAATGTTTCATATGACTTCTAACTGAAAGGTCAACTGGTTCTAAAACCATATGAGGATCATCCTGCTCCTCTTGCTCAAAAACAAAACAACCAATACTTTGACAGGCTGAAGATTGTGGAACACAGACATAGTTACTTTTAGACCTATGAGAACCATCAAGTTGCAAAAGTAACATTAATTTAAATGCATCAACTGTAAAAATTACAGAATTTGGAATTTCACCATCTTCAAGGTCTTCTAACGGTTTAAAAACAACATAGTCTTCTGTATCATAAATTGGTCTTGAAGAGATGTTTTCATAAGCCGTTTCAAAATCTTTATAAATTCTCTCCCCTTCACTAAACATTTGTTTTACATGAGGAGGCCTATTTTCTAATTTTTTTAGATATTCTTTTTTATTATCTGTTGAATCAACACCACATGACAAGAATATTGCCTGAAATGCTTTTTCACTATCGTTTTTAAAACTACTGCCCCATCCAAGACCTGGATAAATGCCGGCGCAAGTTGCATTTTCACGACCAAAAAAAGTAGGTTCTCTTTTAGAAACAGTTTGCGCAACAAAAGACATTACACAACCACCATGAGCATCTTTTGGACCTTTAACACATTGGGCTTTTCATCAGTTTTAATTAAAACTATTGGGTCAAATTTACCATTTAAATAATTTGCAATACTACTCTCCATAGTAATATTTTATTTATTGACAATAAAATCTTATTTATAAAAAATAAATTACATGAAATTATTCAAAGTATAAATTTAAAACATTACTCATCTAATTTTTTTAAATAATAAATACCTTTATCGCTTAACCTGTACAATCTTCCTTTATATTCTTCAGGATTAAGGATTTCTATTAATTCTTTGCTTTTTAGCTCTGCTAATACCTTACTAACATGACTAATTCTAATACCGCAATGTTGAGATATTTCTTTAGGCATTAACACCTCATTTTCCAAAGATTTTAAAAGAAGTGGTCGGTATTTAGATCTTTGTAAAAATTTCAATGTTTCATCACCCATAATAATCACCAACAGTATATTTAGATTATTTGTTTAATTATTTAAACTTAATGTAACTTTTAAACTATAATAATCAGTTTTACACAACTTATATAATTATTTGAAACAAAAAGAGACGGAAACGATATTATTTTAAAAAAAAAACTACATTGAGAAATACAATAATAACCACCAAATTCAAATGCATTTATATGAGATAAAATTATTTACAGATAAACAGCAAATCTATTCCATAAAATGCATTACTTACTTATGATTTAGTATTTATGAAAATAAGGATTATACTTCAATATTGCAAAAAATAAAAGAATCGAAGCTATTTTTTAGCTTCAATAACTGTTATTCCATTCATGTAAGGGACTAACACTTCAGGAATTTTAACAGAACCATCAGCTTGTTGATAGTTTTCTAAAATACAACACATGGTTCTTTCAGTAGCAATGGCTGTACTGTTTAGAGTGTGTAGTATTTGAGCATCACCAGAACCTGCTCTTCCAAAACGTGTTTTGGTTTTACGAGCTTGATAATCTTTACAATTAGTGCAGGACACTAATTCACGAAACGATTTAGAACCTGGGAACCAAGCTTCTAAATCGTATTTAATAGCTGCATTGTCATTTAAAGCAGACGATACAATAGTTATAACTTGATATGGAAGGCCTAATTTTTGATAAATCCTTTCAGTCACTTCCATTAAGTGATCATGCTGATTTCTTGAATCTTCAGGAGTTGAATAAATGAATTGTTCAATTTTTTCAAATTGATGAACTCTGAAGATTCCTAAAGTATCTTTCCCATGAGAACCTGCTTCTTTTCTAAAACAAGTTGATAGGGCACAGTATCTAAGTGGTAAATCATTAGGGGAGATAATTTCATCTCTGTGAAGTGCTGCTAGAGTTTGTTCTGCAGTTGCAATCAAATACATGTCTTCATTTTCTACTTTGTATAAGGTTTCTTCAAATTCGCCTAATTCAGAAGTTTCAGCTGCGACTTCACCTTTTACAAAGAATGGTGTTTGCATTGGAATATAACCTTCACTTTCAAGCTCTGAAAGTGCAAATTGAATTAAAGCTAAGTTTAAATGTAGGATGTCTCTTTTCAAGTAATAAAATCTTGCTCCAGCAATACTTGCTGCGGTTTCAAGGTCGGCACCATCAATTCTATTAATTAAATCCACATGATTTAAAGGTTCGAAATCAAATTCCTTAATATCCCCATGGGTTCTAACTACCTCATTATCATCTTCGGTGTCTGAAATTGGAACATCATCATCAATTATGTTTCCTACTTTGTATCTAAAATCATCACGAAGTTTAAGGCATTCAGCATCTTTTACAGTAAGCTCCTTGATTTCAGCTGCAACTTCTTTTGACCTCTTAATTACCTCATCTAAATTACCTTCCTCTTTTGCTTTTTTAAATGATTTTGATAATTTATTTTTTTCAGACCTAAGGGAATTAAGTTTTCTTTCACCTTCCCTCCATAAAGTATCATATTCTATTACTTTTTCAACATTTTCAGTATCTCTAAATCTCTTCTTTTCAGAGTCTATAATCAATTCGGGATTTTCTCTGAATAATTTTATATCTAACAATATTTTGTCCCCTAAAATATTTTATACAAATATAATTTTGATTCTTTTGTTTTTTAAACTTAATGCTAAAATGTCTCTTTCAAAAACTTGTGTGATTTCACTTTGATAAATTTTTCATTAAAAACATTTTCCGGATATTTAGAGGCATTCTTATAATTTAATACTAATAAATCGCTTATTGTGAAATAAATTAAGCGCATATTAATCAAAAAATAATCTATCATACAAGTTTTCAGACCCTTAATATAAACTTACTCTTGATAAAAAGAAATTGTGTTAAGAAATGCTTAATAATGATTTAAATAGTTATCATTCAAAGAAAGAAAAAAAAGAATTAAAAAAGGTTTCTTTTATAACAATTTTTCTTCCCATTCTTTAACTTTAAAACCAACTAAGACAAAGTCATCTCCAACAATGATCGGTCTTTTAACAAGCATTCCATCAGTTGCAAGTAAATCAAATTGTTCTTGTTCGGACATATCTGGAAGGCTATCTTTAAGCTTTAATTCACGATATTTCATGCCGCTAGTGTTGAAAAATCTTTTAAGTGGCAGACCTGATTTTTTCCACCAAATTTCGATTTCATCTGATTGCGGATTATCTTCAACAATGTGTCTTGAGTCATATTCAATATTGTGCTCATCTAACCATTTTTTAGCTTTACGGCAAGTTGAACATTTAGGGTATTGTACAAATAATACTTTGATTATCTCATGCTTTTTCGTTACCATGATTAATAATATGAGTATACTATTAAAAATAATTAATGTGACAGTATGGTTTAATAATATCTAATTAATTTATATTTAAAAATATTTGAGTATTTGGAGAAAAATCATCAATACATTCTAAAATATACTCATTTTCCCAATCATTTTGATTACCATAACCCCATTTAACAATAACACAGTCGATTCTGGCATTTTGAGCAGTTTTTATATCTGTATTAGAATCCCCAATATAAAGGATTTCATCCAGACCAACACCAGCTTTTTTAATTATTTTATTAACTCCACAAGGATCCGGTTTTGAGGGGCAGTCAAAATCATGACCTCTTATTAAAATAAAATCAATATCTCCAAAGAATTTATCCATAAAAGTTTCAATCGAATCGGTGAATCTATTTGAATTAATAGCCAGTATTACATTTTGCTTTTCTAATTTTTTTAAGATCTCATGACTTTTGGGAAATGGAACTGAATGTTCTTTTTTTGAAGGATAATATAAGCTCAAATATGTTTTTTTAACCATTTCGATATTTTCAGGAGTATTTTTATCTTTTAAAACAAGTGAAACAATATCATCGATTTTTCCACCTAAATTACCCCAATATATTCCTCACGAGTTAAAGTTGGAAGATCATGAATTGTTAAAGCTTTATTAAAACATATTACAACATCGTTGACCGTATCCATTAGTGTTCCATCAAAATCAAAAATAGCAAGTTTTTTCATAGGTTAACATCTGTTTAACTAAATTAAATAATTATGCATAAATTATTTTTATTTCTAAAACATCATTGAAACAAAAGGTTCGCTTATCGGTCACATCCATCAACAAGCATGTATTATTTTGAATGTAATTTTAGGAAGAAGATTCATTAGATGATTCTTTCTAATTTTAACAATTCCATTTTTTTATCAATTCCCGCTGCATATCCCGTTAATTTTCCATTTGAACCAACTACCCTATGGCATGGGATTAAAATAGATATTGGATTGTGACCAACTGCACCCCCGACAGCTTGTGCAGACATTGTTGGAGAAATCATTGATGCAATTTCCCCATATGTTAAAGTTTCACCATATGGAATTTCAGATAATATTTTCCAAACTTTTTGCCTAAACTCACTACCTTGAGGATTTAGTTTAAAATCGATTTCGGGATTATTGCCATTGAAATATTCATCAAACCAATTAATTACCTTTTTAAATATGGTCAAATCATCTTTCTGAATAATGTCCTCATTAATTGTAGCTTTAAAATATTTTTGACCATAAAACCAAACCCCAACAATAGATTCAGCGTCACCTACAATTAACATTTCCCCTAATGGAGAGTCATAATTAGTTGAATAATACATTTTATCATGACAAATCTATGTATCTTTATCTACAAATAGTTAATTACAATATGATTTAATTTCAAAGTAAAGAAAACAATATTCAATCCCTGCTGATTAATTGCCACAAGTTCCAGACAGCTTTTTTATTCATTTTAGATATTGCTCTTTGAGTTTTTATTCCTTTAGGACATACATCTTCACAGGCAATGGATTTTACACAATGAGAGAAGAATTTATCTTTATATTTACTTTTTAGACGTTTAATATGATTTGAATCAGATTCTTGTGATATTAATTTAGAAGCTGAAACTGCAATTGGAGTTCCAACAAAATCTCCCCCTCCATAATTCGGACAGGCTTCAACACAACATCCACACATTAAACACAACGACATTTCATATTCAAAATCAATATCGTTTTGATTAATTTTAGAGTTACTTTCCAACCATTGCTCACATTCAATTAAATCATTGTGCAATTTAGATTTATCAACTTTTAAGTCTTTAATAACTGGGAATTTTGATAATGGTTCTATTGTTATTTCTCCATATTCTTTAATCATTATTTCTTCGTTTAAAAATGTTTGGCAAGCCAATTTTGGTTGTGAGTTAATTACCATTGCACAAGACCCACATAAACCTTGAAGACAACTGCATTGATATACTATTGCCCCAATTTCATCAAGCATGGTTGTAACTGGAATATTTAAATTGCCAGAATATTTAAATTCCTTGAATTCCCCATCAATTTTAATTTTAACCGTTATTTCACTCATCTAACTCCTCAAATGAAATTTTTATTTCCCCATCATAGTCAATGCAGGTTATTTTCCTATATTCCTCTTTAGTTTGAAGATATTCTTCCCTTTGATGAGCTCCGCGGCTTTCTTTTCTTTCAATTGCTGAAAGTATGCAAGCTCGAGCTAATGTAGTTAAATTTTTAATTTTCACATAATCATAATAACTCGAATTGGTATTAACATCACAATTTAAAGTATCCAATTGCTTTAAAGCCCCATACAATTCCGTTTCATTTCTATAAATTCCCATAGAGGTATTCATAATATTTGCAAGTTTATCTTCAATTGTGGAGAGTAACTCACCATCAAATGAATCCTTCCATGAATTAAATGAATCAATTTGATTTTTCAGAGAATTAAAAACAACATCAGGATTAAAATATTCTTCCAATACAACATTTTGAGCTGCAATATAACCTCCATGGATTGCTCCAAGAAGCGAATTGCCACCTAATCTATTTGCTCCATGATACTGACATGAACATTCCCCAGCTGCAAATAATCCTTCAATATTGGTTTTGTGATTTTCATCAGTTTTAATACCTCCCATAAAGTAGTGAACCCCAGGATAGACAGGGATTGCATCACAAGTTGGGTCAATATTTAAATAACGGGTGCAAACCTCATAAACTTCATCCAATTTGATTTTAACTGTATCTTCACTTAAATGGCTTATATCCAGGTAGACTTGATTTTTTCCGCCCCGAGATGCCTTGTAAATACTTCTTGAGACAACATCCCTTGGCATTAACTCAGCCATTTCAGGATACCATTCTTTCATAAAGTAGTATTTCTCGCCATTTTGATTAACATATAAGTTTCCACCTTCTCCACGAGCTGCTTCAGTTATTAACATTCTTTTTGAAGGTGTTTTAACAGTTGTTGGATGGTATTGTATCATTTCAAGATTAGCTAGTCTTACACCTTGAATTAATGCTTTTGCCGTTACATATCCATCATTTAAAACAGACCCTGAGGTTTTTCCAAATAATTTATTCAATCCTCCACTTGCCAGAATAACTGAACCTGTAAAAGCCTTAATCTCTTGTGTGTCTTCATTAATACAAATTACCCCTAAACATTGATTATTATCCAAGATTAGAGATAAAAATCTCCAGCCAACATACCTTTTAACTTTATCTTCTGCTTCTTTTTTTCTACATAATGCTGTAAGGGCAGTTACAATTTGTTTTCCGGTTCTTGCTCCTGCATAAGCAGTTCTTGCAAATTTTTGACCGCCAAAGTATCTTAAATCAATGTTGCCATCATCACGAGTGAAGCTAACTCCAATATTTTCCAGCCATTTGACAATTTTTGAAGCATCATATGTTAATTTCAAAACTGATTTGGAATCGTTAATTTCACAGCCGCTATTGATTGTGTCTTGATAATGTTTATCTACTGAATCATTTTCACCTTTGGTGTTAAGTGCAACATTAATTCCCCCCATTGCCATTACAGATTGACTAGATTCAGAGAATGTTGGTGAAATCAAAGTTACATTTGCACCTAAATCACTAGCTTTAATAGCAGATGTTAAACCGGCTAAACCCGATCCAATAACAACAACATTCACAATATCACCCCATAATACACTATTTCAGCTAAAATTGCTATTAAAAGCAAAATGCAGATAGTGAGATTGAATTTATCTTTAAAATTAACAAATGAATTTTTATTATCTAAAAATCCGAAAGATACCAGTAAACGAGGAATACTTACACGTAAATGCATGGAAATTGAAGCGAACAATAAAATATCAATTAAGAAATGCAATAATTTAAAATGAAACTCTGAAGAGAAATTAATCGGAAGCATCATATATGAAAAAATATGCAAACCTACAAAGATGACAATGCAAATTCCTGTGATGAATTGTTGTGTGGTTTCGGCAATTAGTTTAGGATACACCTTATTTTTCCTCATTTTGTCTTTCAGATAAAGATAAGAACTAATTATAATATGCAAAACTAGGGGATAAAATAATCTTCTACCGGTTATTTTAAAACTTGGAGAATAATCAATCAAACCATATAAAAATAATAAAGATAAAACAGCATGATTTACAAACATTAGAATCATGATTATTACTAATAAACTGTTTATCTTTCTTAGCGGAATCATTTTAATCTAAGTAGGATTTGGAGAACTTTTCAAAATCTTCATCACTCATAGGTTCGAGAGTTGACACCTTTTCATTTGTCATAATACTTGAAGCAAGAGTCTTGTATTCTTGTGTTTCATCACTTTCAGGATATTTTTCTACTACGGTTTTTGCATCCAATTCGGCATCTTGAATTAAATTACTTCTATGAACTATTCCAATTACATGAGTTCCTATCTTTTTGGCAAATTCACTAACAATTTGCTCTTCATTTTCCACATTCCTACAATTGCAAACAATACCGCTTAAATTACCTTTAAGCTTTTTAACACCACGAACAATATTATTTGCAGCATAAAGTGCCATATATTCACCAGAAGTTACAATTAAAACTTCATCAGCATATTTTTCACGTAAAGGAACTGAAAAACCGCCGCAAACCACATCCCCCAATACATCATATACAACAACATCCAAATCTTCATCAAAAATACCTAGTTTTTCAAGCCTTTTCATGGCCACTATAACACCCCTTCCCGCACAACCAACACCAGGTTCGGGTCCGCCACTTTCAACACACTGAATGCCTTTAAAACCACTGAAAACCAATTCCTCCTTTTCAGGATTCCTATTTTCCTTTAATGTATTGACAATAGTCGGAATTCTTTTTCCACATAAAGTACGTGTAGTATCAGCTTTTGGGTCACAACCAATGACTAAACAGTTTAAATCATCACTTGCCCACACAGCAGATAGATTAGCTACTGTAGTGCTTTTTCCTATTCCACCTTTTCCATAAATAGCTATTTTTTTAATCATTATAAATCGCTCATGTTTTTAATTCTCAAAACTGAAGATGCAACTGCACATATAGTAATTATTAAAGACAATATTAATGTTATATTTTTAGAATTTATTAATATTACTACGATTGGTAAAGTATAAAACATTAGTGCTACAAAAGTGCCGAATTTCTCATACTTTAACCCATCACGTCCAGAAGTTATGAAAAATTCTAGTATTTTTAAAATAATAATAAATAAAAACCAAAATGGCACCAAATCAATCAAAACCAAAGACAATGTTGAAAAGAATATAAATAAAAAATCAAAAATAACATCTATCCGAGCACCATTAGGAGAAGCCAAATCATGTTTTCGAGCCCAAAAACCATCTAAGATGTCACTTAACACAGTTAATCCAAATATGATTATTAAACTTATAATATTAAATTCAAAAAGAACCACATATAAAAATGATAATCCGAAAAATAGTCTAGAAGCTGACAGAAAGTTTACAATAAGTTTATTCATGAAAAAACCTTCATTATGTTTTAATTAATTTATATACAAAATCGTTTTGGCGAACTTTATCTGGAATAGCTATTGCCACATTACAACCTTTATTTACACTTTCAACAGATTTTCCTTCAATCTGCATGGATTCGATTGTGTGAGTAATAGATCCTGTAGTTTTACCTTGAATTATGATTTTATCCCCCAGCTTCAAATCATCCCAAATTCTAAGCTCTGCTGCCTTAACTTTATTGTAGTAGTTAACCACCTGACCAATGTCTTTTTTAATATATTTCGATTGGTTATCCTCACTTATCTCAAATGGAGTGCTGAAGTAAAAATTAGTGTCAAATCCACGATTGAACACACTTGTTAATTCATCCATCCACTCTGACCTAACTTCATAGCCAGTTGGATTATCTGAATAGCTATCAATAGCTTGCCTGTACATTCCTGTAACCATAGCACCATAATCAGGACTTCTAGCTCTTCCTTCAATTTTAAATGATGCAACACCACTTTTCATTAACTCGGGAATGTATTCGATCATGCACATGTCTTTTGGTGAAAAAAAGTTGGTTCTATAACTTCCATCATCACTACCGGAGATAATAAAACTCTCATCTTCAACATCAGAGAAATTAACAACATTATCCTCACCTTCCTCATATGTTAATGTCCAGTTTTTACGGCAAGGCTGTAAACAGTCCCCACAATTAGCACTTCTTCCATACAACCCATAGCTTAAAAAACACCTTCCAGAAATTGCCATGCAAATTGCACCATGAATAAAAATCTCAGTTTCAATTGGAGATTTGCGAGTAATATCCGTAATTTCAGCCAGGGAAAGCTCACGAGATAAAATAGCCCTTTTAGCTCCTAATTTCTTAAGGGTTTTAAGAGTGTATGAGTTAGTAACATTTTCCTGAACGCTGATATGTGCTTCAAGACCATGTGAAACAGTATCTTCAATCAATCCAATGTCAGATAAAATAAGTCCGTCAATTTCTGATGAGGAGATTTTCTCTAAGCTATCTTCCAATTGACATGCTAAAGATTCATTTAAAATAATATTTGTACATAAATAAGTTTTAGCCCCATATTCTTTAGAAATTTTAGAAACTTCATTTAAATCATTTAAAGAGAAATTTTTAGCATTGGCCCTCATATTATAATCATCAAGACCCAAGTAAACTGCATCAGCACCATTTTCTAAAACAGCGCGTAGCGAAATAAAATTCCCTGCAGGAGCTAATAATTCAACCATGATTATCTAAGGTTTATAATAAGTTTCAGCTTCAATACCCTCAGGAAGTTCTGTAGGATATCTCTCATTAAGACATCCCAAACATAGATTTTCTTCAGGCATACCAATGGCTTCAACTAAAGCATGCAAAGTAATGTATCCTAAAGTATCAATGTCTAATTGCTCTTTAATTTCTTCAATGCCATAATTAGCTGCAATCAACTCTTTTTTAGTTGCCATTGCAACACCATAGTAACATGGAGAAATTACAGGAGGACATCCTACTAAAAAGTGTATTTCAGCCGGTTCGGATTCTTTTACAAGATCTAATAATTTTTTAGAGGTGGTTCCTCTTACAATACTGTCATCAATTAAAATAATCTTTTTGCCTTTAATGGCTTCTTTTATAGGATTTAATTTAAGTCTAACAGCCAATTCCCGTTCTTCTTGAGTCGGCATGATAAATGTTCTTCCAACATAACGGTTTTTAATTAATCCCTCACCGTAAGGAATTCCAGAAGCTCTAGAAAATCCAATAGCAGCAGGAATTGATGAATCAGGAACTGGAATTACCACATCTGCATCAATAGGATATAATTCATATAATTGCTTGCCGATATTCATCCTAGTCTGATAAACATTAATACCATCAATGGTACTATCAGGTCTTGCAAAATAAACATATTCAAACATGCAATGTGACAAACCACATTTATCAGCAATTTCTAACATATGGGAGTTAATTTCATTATTGTCAAAGTAAACAACTTCCCCAGGAACAATATCCCTGATGTATTTAGCATTGATTACGTCAAAAGCAACAGTTTCAGAAGCTAGAATATAATCATCACCTCGCTTAGCAACTGCAAGAGGTTTGATTCCCATAGGATCCCTCACACCATACAATTCACCATTGACAAGTATTGTTAAAGCATAAGATCCAACAAGTTTTTTTGTTACAGATTCTATTGAATCGATGATACTTTTATTGTTATAGTAATGCTCATTTTTAAGCATATAACATATTACTTCAGAATCAGTGTCAGATTTGAATTCATAACCTTCAGCAATTAATTCTTCCCTCAATTCTGCTGAATTAACAATATCCCCATTATGAGCCATCGCTATAAATCCATCATCAAAATCAGTTACAAAAGGTTGAGAGTTTTCAAGTTTTGACTGGCCAGTGGTTGAATATCTTACATGACCAACAGCCATACTACCTGACAAATTTTGAATTTCATAGTCTTTGAAAACATCAGTGATTAAACCCATACCGCAGTAATAATTTAAACCTTTTTTAGGATTAAAAGTAGCTATTCCTGCTGATTCCTGACCTCTGTGCTGTAAAGCATATAAACAATAATAAACTAATGATGCAACATCCTTAGATTCATCTTTAGAATGAAATCCAACAATACCACACTTGTCTTCCATTTCGCCTTGCATGTGCTAACTCCAATTTAAAATATAATAGTATTTTTAGTCAAACTAGTATAAAATAATTAATGTTTCATTCCCAAAAGTTTTCAAAAGAGTTAGGGATTTCATATTCCTCATCAACTTCAGGAGATTTTGTCTCTTCAGAACTTAATTCTCTTTTTAAATCATCACTATTATCATCAACAAATATTAATGCAGTTCTAACAATATTTAACCATTCAATTGCTTTATTTCTAGATTCCGCAGCAATGTAACCTTGTCCAACAATGATATTATCAGGTTTAAACTTGTTTGTAGCAATTACAATCCTTTTCTCATCAACCAAATCTTGATGAAAATTATCCTGCCACAATTCATTTAAATTAAAAATTTCTAAAATTTCTCTTGAATAAATATCCTCATAACGTGATTTGAATACGGAATAATCTGCTTTAATCTCATCAAAATCTTCACGCAAATCACTATTTTCACGAGTTATTACTTCTTGTTCTTTTAAAAGTTGATTATAATCATCTAAAAGATTATTATAGTTATGGGTTACTTTCATCAGTTTATTTTCCAAAGTATGGATGTTAATTAAATTTAAAGAATAGGATAATGTTGATTTTATTATTGAATTTAAAATCTCTTTTTCAGCCAAATTAAAATCAATAGATTCGTCTTCAACAATAATATTATTATAATCAAACAATCCAATATTGTTAAAATCAGTTTTTAATTCATTAAATAGGATATTATATGTTTCATCATGACCATAACCGCCAATGAGTAAAATATCAGCACCACTAGCTACTTTTTTAACAATGTTCAATTCCACTGTTGGTATAATTGATGAAACAATAATATTGTAATCATTTGCAAGTTGAATATTGTTAACGGCTTTTGATACAAGCTGTGCAACATCCAAACCACTTACAATTATACGAACATCAATTTTAGATTCATGAGTTTCGCTTTCCATATACTATTACCTAAATTCCATTAATTTTTTGATGCCATTTCCAAGAGGACTCTACAATTTTTTCTAAATCATATTTTGGAGTCCAACCAAGATTATTTTGAATTTTAGAAGAATCCGCTACTAATCTGTCAGGGTCTCCTTCACGACGTTGTCCAACTTTAACTTCAAAGTCTTTTTTAGTGACTTTTTTACACATTTCAATTACTTCACGAACAGAAAATCCCTGACCATTCCCTAAATTAAACACATCGGATTTTCCATTATTGCATAAATATTCATATGCCTTAATATGTGCATCTGCAAGGTCATCTACATGAATGTAATCACGAATACAAGTTCCATCAGGAGTGTCATAATCCTCCCCGTAAATGTATATGCAATCACGTTTTCCAATAGCCGCATCTAATATTAACGGTATTAAATGGGTTTCAGGATCATGCAATTCCCCAATCTCACCATCAAAGTCACATCCAGATGCATTAAAGTATCTTAATGCAACATAATTGAAATCGCCTTTTTGAGCTTCTCTTTCAAGAGCTTTTTCAACTAACCATTTAGACTGCCCATAAGGATTTATAGGTTTTAAATCTGAATCTTCAGTAATTGGAATCTTTTCCGGAGTTCCATAAACAGCTGCAGTTGATGAAAAAATAAATTTATTTACATTATACTCCCGCATTACCCTAAGGAGATTAAGAGTATTTTTATAATTATTTTTAAGATATTTTTGAGGCATTTCAACAGATTCAGCTACTGATATAAACCCTGCAAAATGGATAACTCCCTCTATGTCATATTTTTCAAAAATTTCACTTAAATCACTACTTCCAATGTCACAGTTTTCTAAGTTTCCCCATTTTACGAAATTTTCATAACCATTTGAGAGATTATCTAAAACAACAGTCCCATAACCTGCATTGTGCAATGCTTTATTTGTATGAGAACCAATATAACCTGCACCACCAGTAACTAAAATCATTTAAACACCTAAATAAATTTACCCAATTTAAGTAATGCTTTTGGAGAGATTTTAATTAATTTTTGAACAATTTCAGTAGTTGAAATTTTCTCAAAGCTTTCACCTTGGAATGCATGAGCAATACTATTTAGTTCACTATCAGATAAAGTGAGTAAGTATTCTTGTACTTTTTTATATCTTTTAATATCATGATCAAGAGCTTCATGAGCCATTTTATCATATTGTTTTAAGAATTTTTTAGAACAATCTTCTTTAATAGCTTGAGCTGCCACTTGACCTGCACACATTCCTCCAGTCATGCCAGAGATAATTCCTCCACCAGTTAATGGATTTACTTGTCCTGCCGCATCCCCACATACTAAAATATTATCATCGTATAATTTTTTAGTCATTCCACCGACAGGGTCTCCGCCAACATTTAATTCAACAGCCTGAGCATTTTTTAAGTAAGGACATGTAGCTACAAAATCATCTAAATATTCTTTAGCTGTTTTTTCAGCTTTATGAGGCAATACTGCTAAACCAACATTAGCAATGTCATCTCCTTTAGGAAAAATCCAGACGTATCCACCAGGAGCACATGAACCTAAGTAAAATTCAATAATTCCCGGCCTTTCAAACTCAACATTACACATTTCATATTGAACCCCAGATTCCATTTCTTTAGCTTTTGCTGCTGGTCTAAGACCTGCCCATCTTGCAATATGTCCTTCAGGACCATCAGCTGCAATTAAAATTTTACATTTATAGTCTATTTTCTCGCCCATTGATTCAGTTTCAACAATGTATCCATCATTGATTTTTTCAACACCAGTTACTAAAGTTTTAATTTTAATTTCAGCACCTGCTCTAGCTGCATCCATTGCCATGTGTTTATCAAATACTTTTCTTTCAAGAATATATCCAGCTTCAGGTAATTTTACTTCATCACTAGTTAACCACACATCAGTTCCATCAGGAGTTTGTATTCTTACACCTTCGATTTCTTGAGTAACCCACCTTGGAGAAGGTTCGATACCTAATTTTTCAAGCCCTTCAATTGAAACTCCTTCAGCACATCTCTTTGGAGATCCAATTTCGGATTTTTTATCCATTAAAATTACTTTTGCTCCGCCTAAAGCAGCGTGTTTTGCTGCGCTTGAACCTGCAGGTCCGGAACCTACTACAATTACATCAGTTTCAATCATACTTAGTCCTCCCTTTCTAAAGCATCAATAGGACATGCTTCAATACAAATTGAGCATTCTTTACAGTTATCTTCGTTAAATACTAGACTATACTCTCTTACTTGAATTAAATTTTTTGGACAAACACCTGCACATTCTCCACAGAATGAACACCAATCTTTAACAATCATAAAAATATCTCCATTCAATATAAATAGTTTATTTTATGAATAATATAGATTCTTATATTATTTAAATATTTAGTTAGAAATAAGCAAAAAAGAGAATATAAATAAAAAAAATAATTTTAAAGTGTTATTTTACTAACAATACCGGAACATCAGAAGTTCTCAAAAGTCTTTCTGAGACTGAACCAATTTGAGTATCTGAAACACAGTTTTTATCAAATGAAACAAACCTGTTATTATTTGCCCCATGGGCATGGATAACCACTAAATCTGCTCTTGTTTGGTCAATGACAAATTTCATGTCCCTTAAAGGATCTGCTGTAAGTAAATGTTCAACCACATCAACACCTGCTTTTGAAGCTTTATCAGTGATTTTTCCTAAAAGTTCATCACCAGAATCCTCTTCTGAATCGTAACTATTTAATGAAAATTCTTCAAGAACATGTACAGCGGCTATTTTTGAGTTAAATTTCCGAGCTATTTCAATAGCTACATCAGCCGCTTTAGATCCATATTCAGAACCATCAACCGGAACTGCAATAATATCAAACATTAATTAATCTCCTTTTAAATAATCTGCATGACAGAAATCAATGAAATTATCCACTATTTCATCAATATTTCCACTATCCTCTATGATTTTACCTTCATCCATAAATATTGCTCTGTCGGATAATTCTTTAATAAAATCAGTATTATGTGAAATCATGACTATTGTAATACCATATTCTTTTGAAATTGATTTTAAAGCATTAGTTACATCTCTTAAAGTAATCGGATCTAAATCTCCAAATGGTTCATCTAAAAGTAAGAATTTAGGTCTTGAAACTAATATTAAAGCAAGCATTACACGTACTTTTTGACCACCAGACAGTTCATAGGATTTTCTAAATAAAATATCCATATCTAAGTCAAGACTTTCAAAGATATCCGCAACAGCTTCTTTTGTAGCAGTTTCAGGGAATCTTGGGAACAGATCATTTAAAATTTCACCATCAAGATTAATTTGTCTTAAACGTTCCTTAGCTTCAGTTTCAGGCAAATCAGTTAATAAATAAAATGAATCTAACAACTCTTCACTTAATCCTAATTTTTTAGCTCTCACTTTTGCTTCTTTAACAATATCCTGATTTTTATATCCGAGACGTGTAGCTAATTGATCGAGAACCGTTGCATAATGACTTAAAGCAAATTCTTGATGCATGAAACCTAATTTAGAACGTATTTTCATACGATTCAATCCCGGAATGTCAATATCAGCCCAGCCATCTTCTACTTTATATAATACTTCTCCTTCATCAGGATCATCTAATCCTCCAAGCATTCTTAAAAGTACAGTTTTACCAGACCCACTTGGACCAATAATACTTAAGATATTCCCATTTCGTACCTTAAAGTTAATATCTTCAATTTGAAGAACTTCACCACCAGTTAATAGGTAGAATCTTTTATAAATATCCTTTACATCAATAACGTCTTCATCAGTTGAAATATTTTGAATATCCACAATATCATCCATATCTCTCATGAACGTATCACAGATTTCATCTGTTGAACCTTCATCAGCAATTTCACCGTCTTCAAGTAAAATTACCCTATCAGCTAAGTATTTTTGAACATCAGGCAAATGAGAAACAATAATAACTGTAATATTTAATTCCTTGTTGATTTTTTTAACCGCATCTAAAATTTCTTGTTTTGTTCTGGGGCATGCCATAGTTGCAGGTTCATCAAGAAGTAAAGCTTTAGGTTGTTTTGCAAGCTGTCTTGCCATGATAAGCCTTTGTTTTTCACCACCACTTAAAACAGATGCATAATGATCAGCTTTATGAGTAAGTGAAACCAATTCCAATAGTTCATCAGCTTCATGGCCAAATTCACTTTCTGCTATTTCAAAATTAGTATCTCCTTCATCAAAGTATTTACGTGCATATAATTTTCTTAAAACATTTTCACGTACTGTATCCGGCCATAACCCAAAAGATCTTTGAAGATGAATTGCAGTTTCTTTTTTAAGATTATTATAATAAAATTGAGAAGATGTGGAAGTTACTTTCACTTTACCAACTTCAATACTACCATCATCAATATGTTCAACACCTCTTAATGCTCTTAAAAGTGTTGTTTTACCAGACCCACTTTTTCCCATGATTCCAAGAATTTCACCTTCTTTAACTTCAAAACTAACATCTTTAAGAGCAGGAACTTTAGTTCCATCAGCTAATTCATATTCTTTACTTACATTTTCAACTTTTATCATTATTAATGCCCCTTTATACTTTATTAAGGTATATTTTTGAAACTATTTATATGTTAATAATTAAAATTAAAATAAGTGATGAAAATGGCTAGCGACACTAAAATTCAAGAATACATGAACAGTTTAGAAGAAGAAAAAATCATGATTGAAACACATTTTGCTAATATTGAAAGGATTTTAAGAGACAACTCTAAATTAGACCAGCAAAAAGCATTTGGACTACTAAATAACTTTAACACACTAAGTATCCAATATGACCAATTATGTAACGACCTAATTACCTTTATCAAAATATTTCAAGATAAAGATTCACAGGAAATCAGGATTTACAAAACCGATGAATTAGTCGAACTTCTAGAAGATAGGATTAAGGAATTTTAATAATTGTAGTTAATTACAATTCTTCCATTAGATTGAGTAGTTGAATTTTCAGCTACCACCTCACCATTTCTCAATAATTGAACTTTAAGTTCTCCTTCACCATAATCCTGTTTTTGAACATCAAGAGAAACTCTTTCCCATGCAGCACAATCAAGTGTAAAACGTTTATTACCATAACCTGATTCTTTTACAAGATAATTTGGATCACCCATTTCAGCATACCAACTGCCTCCATATTGGATTACTGTTTTATAAGGATAAGAAGAAGTCTGGTGATTACTTCCATCATCAGAAACAATATTTAATGAATCTTGATTTGACGGTTGAGTACTATTATAAACAAAAGAGAATAATAAAAATGCTATAACAATAATCCCCAACACTATTACGATTTTTTTACCTATACTCATATTCCAACTACTTTCTCTTTTTGTATTTTTTATTTTATTACCATCAGAGTCGGAAAGTAAATAAGTACAGTTATCACAATATACGGCTGTGGATGAATTCTCATATCCACACCGCGGACATTTTACCATATACCATAACCTTTTTTATATCAATTATAAAAACATTATAAAAATACTTATATTTAAAGTTAATGCAAAACTAGTATTTTTTCATAAAAAATACATATAAGTTAGTGATAATAATTATAGACATTTTCAGCCGTTTTTTGATTAATGCCCTCTGTTTTAGATAATTGCTCCAATGAAGCATTTTTAATGTTTTCAATACTTTCAAATTCTTTTAAAAGAGCAATCTTTCTTTTTTTACCCACACCAACTATATCATCAAGTGAAGAGGATGAAATATTCTTGCTGCGAAGCTTTCTGTGATAGGTTATTGCAAATCTATGAGATTCATCACGCACTTGCTGAAGCAAGTATAATGCTTTATTGTTTTTTGGAATAATAACTGGGCGACTGGAATTTGGAGTGAATACTTCTTCAAACTCTTTAGCAAGACCTATAATTGGAATATGTGTGAGATTTAATTTTTCTAAAACTCCATATGCCATACCTAGTTGTCCTTTACCCCCATCAATGACTATTAAATCTGGTTCGGGGTCACGATCAACCATTTTTAATCTACGAGTCAATAATTCCTCCATCATTGCAAAATCGTTGGGACCGGGAGTTTTCATCTTAAAATGTTTATACATTTTTTTATTAGGTTTGCCATCTTTAAAAGATACCTTTGAACCAACAGCAAACTTGCCTGAAATATTACTAATATCATATCCTTCAATTACACGAGGCGATTTATCAAGCTTAAGGTATTTTTTAAGCTCAATTAATGATGATTCCATCTTTTTCTTTTGATGTTTGATGATTTCAGCATTTTTCTTAGCCATTTTAACAAGCCTTAATTTAACACCTTTTTGAGGAACTTTTATTTTAACTTTATTTCCTCTTAAATCACTTAACCAATCTTGAAGCAAATCCTTATCCTCAATATCTTCATCTAAAAGAATTTGCTTTGGAATATGACGATTATAACCATAATATTGTTGGATAAAAGCAGAGATAATTTCAGATGATGAATCATATTCCGATGCACTCATTAAAAAGTCATCACGTCCAACAATCTTACCATTTCTAATCGGCATTATAATAACTACCACCTCATTTTCGCCAGGTGCAATAGCTACTACATCTTGGTCTAAATCATCATCAACCAAATCAACAAATTGTTTTTCCATAATCTCTTCAATTGATGCAATTTGGTCTCTTATAACAGCTGCTTTTTCAAATTCCTCATTTTCAGAAGCTTGTATCATTTCTTTTTTTAAATTTTTAACAATTGTTGAGTATTTTCCTTGGAAAAATAAATCGATTTTGTGAATAATTTCAGAATATTCCTCTTTAGAGATTTTACCATCACATGGTGCGTAACATAAATCAATTTGATAATTTAAACAAGGCCCATCCATATTGCGGCAAGTTCTTATTTTAAATAATGATTTTAAAAATTTAACAGTTTGTTTTACAGAACCAACATCCGTAAAAGGACCATAATAGATTCCATTTTTAGTTATGTTTCGTGTAATAACTAAACGAGGAAACTCCTCTTCAGTTATTTTAACATAAGGGTAGCGTTTATCATCTTTAAGCTGAACATTGTATCTTGGTCTGTGTTTTTTGATTAGAGTAGCTTCTAAAATCAAAGCTTCTTTTTCAGAATTAGTTACAATATATTCTAAACTATCAAAATGACTCATTAAAATTTGAGTTTTAGGCCTGTCAAGTTTTTCCCTAAAATAAGATTTAACCCTTTTAATGAGGTTTTTTGCTTTGCCGATGTAAATAATGGTGTCTGTTGAATCACGCATTATGTAGACACCAGGTTTATTCGGTAAATTATCAGGGGATTTAACTTTGGTGGACATTTAAATCACCTAATTAAGTTCAACAATATCATCAGTGATTTTAACAGTGTTATTTGCTATCATTAAATCCAAAACACTATTAATTCTTGAAGCTGTCTTTTTAGATGTTGATTTAAATCCAAAATTACGTGAGGTCTTTTTTGCAATTTGACCAGTAGTGATATTTTTATTATAAGT